>JBJLER010000064.1:0-24851 GCA_045565735.1 Pseudohongiellaceae bacterium | reverse complement strand
CCGAATGGTTGTGGCAAGTCGAATGTAATTGATGCAGTGCGTTGGGTGATGGGTGAGAGCTCTGCTAAGAATCTCCGCGGCGAGAGCATGACTGACGTTATTTTTAATGGCTCAAGTGCCCGTAAACCGGTTGGGCAGGCAAGTGTCGAGCTTGTGTTTGACAATCATGACCGAAAATTAAAAGGCGAATACACCAACTTCAATGAAGTTTCTATTAAGCGCAAAGTAGATCGAGAAGGGCAATCGATTTACTCCCTCAATGGCACAGTGTGTCGACGACGTGACATAACGGACATACTTCTCGGAACCGGACTCGGTGCCCGCAGCTATTCCATCATCGAGCAGGGAATGGTGTCCCGGCTAATCGAATCGAAGCCAGAGGAACTGCGCGTCTTTATAGAAGAAGCAGCAGGAATTTCCAGGTATAAAGAAAGGAGAAAGGAAACTGAGCGACGGATTAGACGGACCAAAGAAAATTTAGAGCGTCTCGCAGATATCCGGGAAGAGCTGGATCGTCAGTTACAGCATTTAAAGCGCCAGTCTGTTGCAGCGGAAAAGTATGGTGAGCTAAAACACCAGGAAAGGGTGACATCCGCAAATCTTAATGCGTTGCGTTGGCGCAGCCTCGATGAGCAAATTCGCGAGAATCAAGAATCCATTAATTCCCTAGATTTAAGTATTGAGTCCAAGACTGCAGATCAGCGTGGAATCGATGCCAAGATCGAAAAGCACCTCGCGGACAATGCTGATCTTACTGATGCATTAGGTGAGGTTCAGGCACGATTTTATAGTCTGGGTAATGACATTGCTCGAAACGAGCAATCTATTGAATACCACATGGAACGGGTAGACCAGATAAAACTGGATCTCACTGAAACCCAGGAAGGCTGGACTCAAACTCAGGAAGAGTTAGATATAGATCTTCGAAAAATCACTCAGCTAGATGCTGAATTGAAGTCGGTCACTCCTGAGCTGGAATCTGCTCACGAAATGGAAGTGGAGTCGGCGAAGAGATTGGCTGAAGCTGAGCATGCACTGCGGCAGTGGCAAAAGGAGTGGGACGCGTTTAATCAACGTGCCGAAGAGCCTCGTCAGACAGCAGAAGTAGAGCAATCTCGCATCCAGCAACTAGAAAATATCGTAGATAGAGGATCGCAGCGCAAGAAGAATCTTGAAGAAGAATTACAGCAGTTGGAACAGGCGCCAATTGACAGCGGCTATGAAGAACAGCTGCGCGAGGCTGCTGACCTAGAAACAACTATCGAGGGATTACAATCCAATTCTGGTATTTTACTTTCGACGATAGAGGATATGCGCCAACAGCTTAATAGCAGTGCAGAAGAACTGGATTCTGTCCGCAGCGAATTACAGACTAGCAAAGGAAAGCAGGCATCACTAGAAGCGCTTCAACAGGCTGCTCTCGGTCAAGACAATCAAGAAATTAACGCCTGGCTTAAATCCAAAGGACTTGATAATGAAATGCGTCTTGCAGAGGGCCTGCGCATCGAATCCGGATGGGAAAAAGCTGTGGAGGCCGTATTAGGCGAGTCTTTGCAAGCAATTTGTGTTGAGGGCCTGGATAAAGTTGAGCAGCTACTCTCAGATCTCCCTAAAGGTAAACTAGGTCTTATAGACGTTACCCGTCGATCCGGTGGTAACCGGGAATCTAATGAACCTCTGCTTCTGCTTGCGTCCAAAGCGAGCGGCGATTGGGATGTAAATGATCTTCTCAAAAATATTTATATCGCAAATAGCCTGTCTGAAGCTCTGGCTAACCGTGCACAACTCGGTGAAAACGATTCCATAATCACTAAAGAAGGGGTTTGGATTGGCACTAATTGGATTCAGATAAGTAATAAAACCAACCAGGAGTCAATTGTTGAAAGGCGAGGATTAATTTCTGATTTATTTAAAAAAATTAAAGTATTAAATGAACAATCTCAGAATCTTTCTCAAAACCAATCCCAACTGCTTGTTGAGTTGGAAACTAAAGAAGCAGAGCGGGATCAATTGCAGACCGATCTAGCTAACAAAACCAAGCATTTGGGTGAAATTAACTCCGAAATAAGCGCCCAGAAAGCGAAAGAAGAAGAGGCAATATCTAGGAAAGAGCGTGTTACTGCTGAACTGCAAGAACTAGCTAAACAGCTTGGAACAGAAGAAGAACACACCGCTGAAGCCCGCTCTCGGCTGCAAAAAGCTTTAGATAGCATGGCGGAAGACGTTGATGGCAAGGAAGAGATGGAAACATCCCGAGAAAAAACTCAAAAAGGCCTCGAGAATGCTCGTGAAAAAGTAAGAAATGACAAAGACTTAGCGCACGAACTTGCACTAAAACAACAATCTATACAAGCTTCTCTCCAGTCTACGCGTGAAACGATGGACCGAATGGCCAGCCAGGTACAACGTTCCAAGGAGCGAATTGAGTCTCTCACTAGCCAAATTGCGGAGTCTGATCAGCCGCTCGATGAAATGCGTACTGATCTGGAAGGTTTATTGGGCAAGCGCCTTGAAGTGGAGAAAGAGTTAGGGGAGGCGAAAAGTCGTGTAGATGAAAATGAACACGCTATGCGCAGCCTCGAACAAGCAAGGAATCAGTTACAGAACAGTCAGAATGTGCTTCGAGAAGACCTCATGCAGGCTCGCCTTAAGAGTGAGGGAGCATCGGTGAAGAGAGACGTCGTTGTGGAGCAGCTCAAGGAAGCCCAATTTGGGCTAGAACAAGTTTTACAGAACCTTCCAGAAGATCTCGAAGAGCACCAGTGCGAACAAGAATTGGAGAAGTTGTCAAATCGTATTCATCGGCTTGGTCCAATCAATCTGGCCGCCATCGATGAATATGAACAACAGAGCGAACGCAAAGTTTATCTCGATCGGCAAAACGAGGATTTGGAGAAGGCACTAAAAACCTTACAGAATGCAATTCGTAAGATCGATAAGGAAACCCGCACCCGTTTTAAGGAAACCTTCGACAAGATAAATGCTGGACTTCAAAGTCTATTTCCGCGTGTTTTCGGAGGCGGCCAAGCCTATCTGGATATGACTGGAGATGACTTGCTAGATACAGGGGTCGCGATTATGGCGCGACCACCAGGTAAGCGCAATAGCACGATCCATTTACTCTCTGGTGGCGAAAAAGCCATGACAGCGATTGCGCTGGTCTTCTCGATCTTTCATTTAAACCCCTCACCATTCTGTATGCTTGATGAGGTTGATGCACCATTAGATGACACTAACGTAGGTCGTTACGCCAGTCTTGTAAAAGAAATGGCGGAAAACGTGCAGTTCATATTTATCACCCACAATAAGATCACCATGGAGATGGCTAATCAGCTGCTTGGGGTGACTATGCATGAAGCTGGCGTATCGAGAATCGTGGCGGTAGACATCGATGAGGCGGCTGAATTGGCAGCAATATAATCCTCATATTTATTTTTGTTCTTTGGTCTTGATTCCACGCTAAAGAAATCTAAGTAACAGTAAGATAACCTTAGAAATTTTCCGTAATTTATCAATTCAATTCGCTGACCAATTATGAGCCCTCGCGAACTGATAATTTTTTTGTTAGGACTGGCCATTGTGGCGGTCATTTTACGTGGTGTCTATGTGGCCATGCGGGCGCGGCGTGGCCAAATCAAATTAGTCATCGATAAGAATATTCCTCAAGATGTTGATTTAGATGCTCTCGAGATGGCGGAGCTTCCAAGTGGTGGGGCCCGCGTCGTTGAGCGTTCTTTAGCAGTAGTTATTTCACAAAATAGTGCGATAGAGGCTGCCAACACTCGTGCTGCATCATTAGGCTTAGGTACTGAAGAATCTCAGGAAGAATCAATTCCAGTCCTTATGGATCCGGTGGAAATAAGCGAAGCACGGGAAGAAGAAATCATCGAAGAGTCTTTATCTTATTCAGAAGATAATTATGAAGATCCGGATTCTGTGTTGTTCGACTACAGCGACAATAATCATCCCGACGAACGGGGCCGTGATGAGTTCGAAGACGCAGAAGACCTAGAAGATTCAGAAGATTCAGAAGATTCAGAAGATTCAGAAGACTCAAGATCAGGCATGTATCGAGAAGATAATCTATCTTCGGTCATGCCTAGTTATCCCGATGATGCGTGGGGAGACGAGGAAGACGAGAGAGACGAGGAAGAAGGAGAGATTCCAGAAGGATTTCAGGAAGAGGATTTTGGCGGTTCTTCTTACGCAGACAATGAATGGGGTAGCTCAGATATTTCAGATGAGGAAGAAGAAATTGACGAGGAGATTGCTTCCGACGAAGAAATCATTGCTGCGTTTAAGAGCAGACAAGCTTCAAGCTCATCAATTGATGATATGGATGAAAAGTTCGACGATATCGATGGTTATGATTTTGATGATGAAGATGAAAAAGAAGTCAATGAGGTAGGGGAAGCAGAAAAAATGAAGGAGCCGACAATTGGCGGATTATTTGAGGATTCTCTCGATGAATTTTCAATGACAGCAGGGGAACGAATTGGTCATCATGACGCCGACAAACAAGAGGTACAGCAGTCGGAGCTATTCGAGGATGACGAGCTTGAAGAAGAAACTGCCGCAGCACCTAAAGAAAGATTCAGATTCAGCTCATTGCTCTCGGCATTTATTAGATCTGAGAAAGAAGAGCTGCCACTCAGAGAGCAAAGAGAAGAAGCAATCGACGAGACTCTGTTTGAAGAAGCAGAGGATGAATTCCAAGCAGCTGACCAAGTTTTCGAGGAAGATAATATCGCTCATATCGAAGAGGCTGCTTTTGCTCGCACGTCTGGAGACGAGATATCCCCTAATGCAGAACGAAATATTAGGCAAGAAACAAATCACCAATCTGAGGTCATTGTAATCAATGTAATGGCTCAGGAAGGCAGGACATTTGAAGGGAATGATTTATTACAAGTTCTCGTTACTGCTGGTCTTAGATTCGGTGAGATGAACATTTTCCACCATCGATTGAATAATAAGAATAAAGGCCCATTGATATTTAGTGTGGCCAATATTCTCAATCCGGGCACCTTTGATCTCAATGAAATGGAAGAATTCTCCACTATTGGAATCAGTCTATTCTTGGCGCTTCCTGCTCAAATAAATAATCTCCAAGCCTTTGAGCAAATGTTTGAGGTTGCTCAACAAATACGTGGCGCACTTGACGGTGAGCTTAAAGACGATCACCGTAGCGTCATGACGGCGCAAACCATCGAGCACTATCGCCAACGTATTAGAGATTTCGAATTACGCCAATTAAAGGCTGCTGGCAGCCGCGCCTAGTTTTACGATACCCGTACTCATGACTGTTCCTGCAAAAGTAAAACGGGAAGTTGCTTCCCTTCGCGAACAAATAGAGCATCATAATCGGCTTTATCATTCTCTCGACGTACCAGAAATTCCTGATGCGGACTACGATGCACTACTAATTCGATTAGAAGAGCTGGAGCAGGAATATGATTTAGCGACATCTGACTCACCTACCCAACGGGTAGGTGGCGCTCCGCTGAGTCAATTCACTAAGGTTACTCACGAGCTTGCCATGCTCTCGTTGGCTAAAGTATTTGGGGAAAAAGATTTACGCGATTTTGAGGCTAGAATTAAGAAGCGCCTGGGATCGGAAGAAGAGTTGGTTTATAGCTGTGAGCCAAAAGTAGATGGTATTGCGGTAAGTCTACTTTATGATGATGGTTTGTTAACGCGGGCGGCAACTCGAGGTGATGGTGTAATAGGTGAGGACATTACTCACAACGTTAAAACTATTCGGTCTATTCCTCTTAAGCTGAGCCAAAATAAAAGTCGTTCTCGCCTGGAAGTCAGAGGAGAAATATTCCTTAGTAAGCCCGGTTTCGAAATCTTGAACAAAAGAGCGCAGAACGAAGGCACAAAGGTCTTTGTCAATCCACGTAACACAGCAGCAGGAGCTGTCAGACAGCTTGATTCGAAAGCGACTGCTAAAATCCCCTTAGAAATGTTTTGCTACAGTGTAGGAATTATAGAGGGCTTCAAACTTCCTACCCGGTTGAGTGCAATATTTGACGAACTATCGGAGCTCGGTCTGCCAGTGAATCCTGACCGTAAAACTGCCAATGGAATCGATGGCTGCGTAGATTACTGCATGACGTTATTAGGCAAGCGAGACAATCTTGTTTATGAAATAGATGGTGCGGTAATAAAAGTTGATGACTTAATCACACAACAAGCACTTGGTCAGAATGCGAAGAGTCCACGCTGGGCCATGGCCTACAAATTTCCTGCCGAGGAAAAGTCCACCAAAGTATTAGATGTCCAGTTTCAAGTTGGGAGAACCGGGACTATTACTCCAGTGGCCCGCTTGGATCCTGTTTTTGTGGGTGGAGTTACGGTAAGTAGTACTACTTTACATAATATGGATGAAATCGAACGGCTAGGTTTGCGAATCGGGGACATGGTAGTTGTGCGTCGGGCCGGAGATGTAATTCCTAAAGTTGTAAAAGTTTTGAATCCAGAGAAAAACGAAAAGCCAAAAAAAGTAAACCTTCCTAACAACTGCCCTGCCTGTGGCTCTCCCATTGAAAAGGATGGAGAAGTTTTGTATCGCTGTAGCACTAGATTTATTTGCCCTGCGCAGCAGAAAGAATCCATAAAGCATTTTGCTTCTCGGACAGCAATGGATATCGAAGGATTGGGTAGTAAGTTGGTTGATCAGTTAGTAGACGAAGAGTTAATTTCAAATGTCGCAGATATCTATTCGTTAACTACTGAACAGTTATCTCAGCTGGAGCGCATGGGAACAAAATCTGCACAAAACTTAGTGGGCGTAATAGAAAAGAGCAAAGACACCACATTACCTCGATTTCTGTTTGCACTTGGCATTCGTGAAGTTGGTGATGCTACTGCACTAGCACTAGTTAATCATTTTGGTGATATCGACCCTATTGTGATATCGACCCCTGAGGAATTAGAAAAAGTAGAAGACATCGGTCCAATTGTGGCTAAACATATTTCTGCGTTTTTCAAAAATAAAGACAATCTTAATTTAATAAAGAAGCTCAAAAAGGTCGGAATTAAATGGCAGGTCGTTGATGTTAGTGTTGCGGTCAGACCTCTGGAAGGACAAACTTTTGTACTTACTGGTACATTAGAAGCAATGCCGCGAAATGAAGCTAAAGCAAAGCTGCTGGGGTTAGGAGCCAAAGTTGCTGGGAGTGTGTCAACAAATACAGATTTTATAGTGGCAGGCTCCGGAGCAGGATCAAAACTGACAAAAGCGGGAGAATTAGGTGTAAAAGTCATCGATGAAGGGGAATTTTTATCCTTTCTTGATGATCTAAGTTAGTACGGTTTGGTTCTCTGATATTTCTTCGACTTTGGTCGATATTCATAAATACTGAGAGGCTTGTGAGTATATTTCAATATCGAAGAAGACATGTCTTTTATTCTGCCACTACTGGCAGAATCCCATTGCTACTGTTGGTTATTTCGTTTCTGGCAGCCTGTGTTGCCTCGCAGCCAAATAATATCACCAACATTTGTTCGATATTTGAAGACAGAAGAGGGTGGTATAGCGCGGCCAAATCTGCTGAAGATCGCTGGGGAACACCAATCGCGGTCAACATGGCATTCATTTACCAGGAGTCGAGCTTTCGTGCTCGAGCCAAGCCCGAACGAACCCGCATACTCTGGATAATACCCGGATCAAGACCTTCGTCCGCATATGGGTATGCGCAGGCACTAGTCGGCACTTGGAATGACTATCGAGTGTCTTCCGGGAATAGTGGCGCATCTAGATCTGATTTTGATGATTCGATTGATTTTGTAGCTTGGTACAATAGAAATTCCCGTCGCATTAGTAGTATTTCTGCATTTGATGCCCGCAATCTGTATTTCGCTTATCACGAAGGCAACAGTGGTTATCAGCGAGGAACTCATCGTAGTAAACCATGGTTATTGGATGCGGCGGATCGCGTGCAAACTAATTCTGAGCGATTTGCCATTCAATTAAACTCTTGTCGTCGTAATTTAGAGAAAAATTGGTTTCAACGTCTTCTTTCCTAGTAAACTGTAGTTTCTATAAGATTCAAATCATCTCCTAGGCAGTTCTTTATTCATCGTAGTAACAAGCAATTATGAGTTGGTGGGGCAAAGTTGTAGGTGGAACCTTCGGGTTCATGATGGGTGGTCCTTTAGGTGCCTTACTTGGAGCATCGCTTGGAAACTACTTTGATACTGGTATCAAAGGCATAACCCTAGACGACTCGCTTGGGCTCGGTGCTACAGAAAGAGTTCAATCAGTTTTCTTTACCACCACGTTCGCGGTAATGGGTTATATCGCTAAATCTGACGGCAGAGTTACTAAAGATGAAATAGCCTTGGCAGACCAAGTCATGCGACGAATGCATCTGAATCAACGACAGCGAACTGTTGCAATTAATCTCTTCAATGAAGGTAAAAAGCCCCACTTCCCAGTCCATGAAGTTCTGGCTCAATTTAAGAGAGAAAGCTTTCGCCGCAGAAACCTTGTCCAAATGTTTCTAGAAATCGTAGTTGCTACAGCATTTGCCGATGGTCGAATGGACACGAGAGAACAACATGTATTGGAAGAAATTGCGCGTGATCTTGGTTATAACCAAAATCAGTTTAATGAATTACTATCAAGGCTGACTGGGCAAGCACATTTTGCCGAACAGGTATCTACAGAAGAAAAACTGATTGCTGCTTATGAGTTATTGGGTGTAACAGAGGGAAAAAGCGACGCAGATATAAAGAGAGCCTACCGCAAGCAGATGAATCAACATCATCCTGACAAGTTAGTGGCTAAGGGACTGCCGGAAGAAATGATCGAAATAGCCACACAGAAAACTCAAGACATAAAACTTGCCTATGAGTTAATTAAATTACATCGAAAATAAGCTATCTAAAAGTTTCGTTGATGTCCCGCAGAACTTCGTTACCCGGACACAGATCATGGTTATTGAGGCGATTGAATGGTTTGTCTACAGTGTCTTGTAATTCATGTAGATCTGAAGTTGACTGATTTATATAGAGCAATCCCGTTGCAATCTCACCTTTCTTCTTATGCTCATTTATATGATGTAGAGCATTTTCCTTGTCATAAGGGTCGTAGTTAGTTCCCGTTTTATGTAAGTGAATTACGGAACCATCGTGCAAGGTAATTTCCTTTTCTTTACCTGCATCGTAGCTAGTCGTGATTTCTCTGCGCATCGGCACAAAGTCCACTTGGCTAAGGGCGATATAGTTTTCCCAGGTGTTTTTATAACCGTGTGTGGAGAAGTCAGTATTATTAAAAGTTACGCAGGGTGATACCACATCGATAAAAGCAAAGCCTTTATGAGTAAGACCCGCCTGAAGCAGCGGAATTAATTGCTGCTTGTCTCCAGAGAATGATCTGGCGACAAAACTGGCGCCGAGTTCAATAGCAAGGGTTGCCATATCGATATTGTCGTAAAGACTTTCTTCGCCAGATTTGGTTTTAGACCCTAAATCTGCGGTAGCAGACAACTGCCCCTTGGTTAAACCGTAAGTACCGTTGTTAGCAACGATATAAAGCATATTAACGCGGCGGCGCACGATATGGCAGAATTGCCCTAGTCCGATAGATGCACTATCACCGTCACCTGAAATTCCTACATAATGTAACTCTTTATTAGCCAAATTCGCTCCAGTCGCAACCGATGGCATACGACCATGAACCGAGTTAAATCCATGGGACTTGCTCAGGAAGTAAGAGGGTATTTTTGATGAACAGCCAATACCAGAAATCTTAGCAACTCTGTGTGGCTCTAGGCTCATTTCAGCCGCCGCCTGAATGATAGCTGCGCTAATTGAGTCATGCCCACAACCTCCACACAGCGTGGTCAAAGTACCCTCATAATCGCGACGAGTTAGTCCGATTTCATTCTCTTCGAGTTCAGGGTGCTGGAATTTTGGTTTGTTGATATAACTCATTAGGCTATTAATCTAAAACTTAACTAAGCTGGGACATCTTTTGTCGCTTCAAGAGTGGGCATTGATTTCAGTATTTCTCTCTCTATATGTTGTGCCGTTATCAACATGCCGTTGTAGCTCAAGATAGAGTGCACTTGATCTTCATTTGTATTTAATTCAATTTTTAACAAGCTCTTTAGCTGAGCGTCACGGTTTTGCTCTATTACATAAACAAGGTCGTGGCCATCAATGAATTCTTTAATGTTTTCATGGAAAGGAAAAGATTTGATACGCAGGGTATCTAAGGAGATACCTTTCTTTGCGAGGCTATCTAATACTTCCTGAATGGCGCTGGTTGTTGTGCCAAGATAGATCATACCCAATCGGTTTTTATCTATGCCGGAAATTTCGGGTTGCGGTATGTAATTTAGAGCGGTTTCAAACTTAAGCGCGATCCGATCCATAACTTCTGCATAGACATTACCGTCTTCGGTGTAAGCCGCATTAGCATCATGGGAACTGCCGCGAGTAAAGTAGCTACCCTTATTAGGATGGGTTCCGGGTAAAGTTCGATAGGGAATCCCATCATTATCTATATCCTGATAACGACCAAATTTTTCGATTTCTTCCAATTCTTTTGCGGTTAAAACTTTGCCCTTATCATAGATACGTTTGTCATCCCAAACTAATTGATCGCAAACTTGCTCATTCATTCCTAGCTCCAAATCACTCATTACGATGACTGGAGTCTGCAGACGATCAGAAATATCGAATGCATCTGCAGAAAGTTCGAAACATTCTTTCGCAGTGGAAGGGAATAAGAGAATCTGTTTAGTGTCGCCATGGGAAGCGTAAGCACAACTTAATAAATCACCTTGTTGTGTGCGGGTGGGCATGCCTGTAGAAGGCCCGACTCGTTGAATGTTAAATAGCACTACAGGAACTTCTGAAAAGTAGGCAAGGCCTAAAAACTCTTGCATTAAGGAAATCCCTGGGCCAGAAGAAGCAGTAAAAGCTCTCGCACCGTTCCAGCCAGCGCCTATAGCGATACCTATAGCTGCCAATTCATCTTCTGCTTGGACGATGGAGTATTTTCTTTTGCCTGAACCTGGATCGATTCTTAAGCGGGTGCAGTATTTGCTAAACGCATCAACAACAGAAGTAGATGGAGTTAATGGATACCAAGACGCTACAGTAGCGCCGCCATATACACAACCAAGTCCAACAGCTGTATTTCCATCAATTAAAATCTTACCTTCATTCTTATTAGTTGCTTTGAGCTGGAGTGGAAGTGGGCACTCAAAATTTTCACTGGCATATTGATGTCCCAGTTCCAACGCATGAATGTTAGGCAGAATTAATTTTTCTTTGCCTCGAAATTGATCGCTGACTAATCCTGTTAATACCTTAAAATCAATATTCAAAAAAGCCGCTAAAGCTCCAACATAGACAATATTTTTAAAAAGTTGTCTCTGTGCTATTTTATCAAACTCTTTTAGACAGATATCTTTTAGTGGAATTGGTAGATAGGTAACGTCATCTCGAATTAGCTCTTTATTTAGTGATTTCGATGAGTCAAATAAGACAAAACCACCAGGAATAACAGCGTCGATATCTTCTTTGATAGTTTGTTCATTCATAGCCACCATCAAATCCACGCCTTCACGTCGACCTAAATAAGAGTCTTCCGAGATCCGCACTTCATACCAGGTAGGCAAGCCTTGTATATTTGATGGAAAGATATTGTGTGGACTAACAGGAATTCCCATGCGAAAAACTGCCTTCGCAAACATATTGTTGGCGCTGGCAGATCCGGAACCGTTCACGTTGCCGAACTTAACCACAAAGTCATTTACCTTGGGTATAGTTTTTACTTTGGTTGAATGGACTAACTCTGGCACGCGTTTTCCGCTTTAGCAGTATTGAAGAGATATTTTCGCATGTCCCAGGCGGCTGTAGGGCAGCGCTCTGCACAAAGTCCACAGTGAAGGCAGAGGTCTTCGTTCTTCGCCATGATCCGTCCAGTTTGCAGCAGGTCAGACACATAGATGTCTTGAGCCAGATTCGTGGCTGGGGCCAACATATTTTGTCGTAAATCTGGCTCCTCTGCATTTGGAGTGAAAGTGATGCAGTCAGTTGGACAAATATCTACACAGGCGTCACATTCAATACAGAGATTGTCAGTGAATACGGTTTGTATGTCGCAGTTTAAACAACGCATGGTTTCACCAAAGGCTAACTCTTCGTCGAAACCTAACTCAACTTCCATGTTTAGATCATTCAAGGTTTGTTCTTTAGCGGCATGAGGAACGATGTAACGAACATCACTACTGATGTCATTATCGTAGGACCATTGATGAATCCCCATTTTCTGACTGTCCAATGCTGTTAATGCATTTGGCCGATCGTTAATATCATGATTGTTGCATAATAAATGAATGGAAAGAGCAGCATCATGTCCATGGGCTACAGCGGTAATAATATTATCGGGGCCTAGCGCAGCATCGCCGCCGAAGAAAACTCTTTCATGAGTAGATTGAAACGTTGTTTTATTAAGAACGGGTAATTCCCATTTATCGAACTCTATTCCAAGATCCCTTTCAATCCATGGAAAACTATTGTCTTGGCCAATTGCACAAAGTACATCGTTGCAAGGGATGACAACAGGATCTTCTCCAGTAGAAATTAATAGGCGGCGACCATTTTCATCATATTCCTTCCGAACTTTCTCGAACGCCATTGCCGCTAATTTACCATCTTCGAGAATGTACTCTTTTGGCACATGAAAGTTAACGACGGGAATATCTTCGTTCATCGCGTCTTCGATTTCCCATGGAGATGCTTTCATTTCATCAAAGCCGCTCCGCACAACAACCGTAACTTCGTCTCCGCCTAATCGCTTCGAAGTTCGGCAGCAATCCATGGCAGTATTGCCACCTCCAAGGACGATTACTTTATTACCAATGTTGTCGATATGCTCAAAAGCAACGCTAGCTAACCATTCGATTCCGGTGTGAATATTTTCTTTCGCTTCTTGATAACCTGGAAGATCCAAATGCTTTCCTAACGGTGCACCAGTACCAACAAAAATTGCATCGTAGTCTTCCCTGAGTAAATCTTTCATGCTGGAAATTTCCTCACCGAAGCGGCAATTTATTCCCATATCAAGAATGTAATGCAGCTCTTCTTCTAATACCTCGCCAGGTAATCGAAAACGAGGAATCTGGGTGCGCATTGCGCCTCCACTTAATTCATCTTTTTCGTACAAGGTGATTTCATAACCTAGAGGAAGTAAATCCCTCGCCACAGTTAAAGATGCAGGACCCGCTCCAATCAAAGCTATATGTTTGCCGTTTTTCTTTTTTGGAACGGAAGGCAATCTATCTTTGATATCGGACTTGTAGTCGGCCGCAACTCGTTTTAATCGGCAAATAGCAACTGGTTGTTCTTCCACTCGAACGCGCCGGCACGCTGGCTCGCAAGGTCTATCGCAGGTGCGCCCTAAAATTCCTGGAAATACGTTTGACTGCCAGTTAATCATGTAGGCATCGGTATAGCGCTTTTCAGCGATCAAACGGATGTATTCTGGCACAGGAGTATGGGCAGGACATGCCCACTGGCAGTCCACCACTTTATGGAAATAATCGGGATCGGATATGTCAGTTGGCTTCATACTATCTATTCGTCAATAAGTGCGTGAGGCCCTCAGGTGGGGCCTAGTATATGTAAATGGACAATAATTGTAAGTACTTTATGAAAGGGTCGATTTCGTCTTTGATTCCAATAATTTGCCGTAAGTTCGGAGATTTGCGATATAGCCATATTGGTCAAGATAATCGACCAATTTCTGCCATTCTATAGCCAACCACATAAAGCCCTTTTGGGCGAAAATGATGCGTATTAAAACATCGGTCGAGGAAATCGCACCTTAGCGGACATGCCAGACATTTGGGATCCGAAGGGAATTAGAAAGGGGTGGAAATGAGAAAATGGCCTAAAGAAAAAAAACCCAACAACCATAGGTGTTGGGCTTAATTTACTATCAAGGGAGAGATAAATGAAACAACCCACAATTTTGTTTTACATTTACCTACCCCTACTCAGACCAAGTCTTGTTCTGAAAGTTCCCGAAAATCCTTAAAAAACCAACTTTTCGCACTATTTTTTATATGTTCTGGAAGTTCTACTAAATCATTAGAAACATTAGATATTTTCTATATTTAAATCTAGAGAATCGAGGCTATCTGAGGATTCTCGGTTGATAATTACCCCGATGCTGGCCGATTCGACTTCAAAATAGCGTTCAGCTACCTCTCTCAGTTGATCAAGAGTTGTGCTCAGGACCCTCTGCCTGAATGCCATTCGATGCTCCAGGCTCCGATCAAATAAGCGATTATAGAACGCCTGCTTGGCTTCTCCAGCAGGTGACGAAGGTTTATCCATCGTAGTTATTACTCCTAAGATAGCTTCTTCCAATTGGTACTCGGCTTGTCTCTCGTTCAATACCCATTGAATTGATGCATCAAAGTCATCTAAAGTTGCTTCCAAACGAGGATCTCGGTAAGAAAAGAATCGAAAGGATGCAGAATTTGCATCCTGACTAGCACCACCGCCATAGGCACCTCCCTGTTCGCGAATAGCTCGATGTAGAAAGCCATTGCGAAGATAACCTGCCAACACATGCAAAGTTGCATTGTCAGGGTGTGCGGATGGGACTGTAGGATATGCTTTGGCGCAGAAATTCACTTGTGTTGAAGTTGCCCACGCTTCTCTAACTCGCTCTCGGATAGCTGGCAAACTAATTCTGTTTTGATTGCCAAGCGACAGATTCGAGTCCCATTTTGCATCTAGCTCAGCCAGCATCGTGACAAAAGACGCGTCTTCACCGATGGATAAGATTTGCTTATTTGCGCCCATAATTTGTTGATGCAATTCTTCAAACTTTTCCATTAGTCCGGCACTTGTTTCAGGCTTATCTAGATTTCCCCTGATTGCTTTTAATTGTTTTATGCCGGCGAGCCCGCCGAAATTGTGTGACAAATATGCCGTAGGATTCATTTTGCTGGAAGCAAGTTGCATGGCGAGACTATGACCATGGCCAGTGATGCTATTTTCTTTTCTCGCGCAGATCTGATCGATTAATTCAGCGAGTCGTTGATTCTCGTCGAAACGTGCATTCCCTAACATTTTGTGCAAAAGATCTGTCAACTCATTGTGATTAACGCTAAGAGATTTAGAGGAATAAGTCACATAGCCGTTAACCGATTGCTCATCATCAGAGTGGCTGCGAATACTGCTAAAGCAATTCACGCCGCCACTAATTTTAGATTGCCATACTTGAACTTCAGTATAATCTTTATTGCCAATACCTAGCTCTGGCAAACAAGAGGTATATAAGGGAAGGATATTTAGCAGTTCTGCACTAAGCTGTGGCAGCTCTACCACAATCTGCTGATAGCTTAAACCGTTGGTTCCTTGTCGATAAAAATTACAGTTGAGTCGCGAGTTGTCCAGTTTTTGCAGAGTGTAAGTGGGCTCTTCCACTGTTGAAGGTACATCAGCTAATGTAACTTTGGGCAATATAGTTGGATCGTCTTCTTGCATCTGTCTTTCAGCTAAGGCTTTAGATCGATTTATTATATGCGTAATTTGATCAGGACTAAGGCTGGCTTTAATTTCAGCAAGTTTAGATTTTTCAGCTTCGGCTTTTTCCGCCGCAAGATTAGGGTCGGGATTTAGTGTCAGCGTAATACGATGGTTGTTCTCCAATAATATTTCTTTAATCAATGACGGAATAAAAAATTCATTTTTGATCGCTTCTCTAAGTTCATCTAATACGGTATGTATATTTAACAAGCTAATAGGGTCGCCCCGGTGCAAGGCTGTGGATAACCCCGTCAAGATTAGTTGTAGACCGTAGGGGTAACTATCGCCTGAAATTTCTCGCTGATTTAGTTCAAGTTGGTGTAGCGCAGCTTCAATCTGATTCTGCGGAATACCGTTTTTAACAATGCCTTCCAGTGTGTTTATTACCAGAGCTTCAACAGCTTCGGTATTGTCTGCATTACATCCTTCAAGGCCTGCCATGAAACTCATTTCTCGACTGGAGTCTTCAAGTCCGCACATAGGAGAAGGCGAACTCCCCAGATCTGTGGTTTCTAACGCCCTTAGTAGCGGGCTTGCACTATTATCAAGCAGTACACTTGATAGCAACTGTGCTTTAAATACCTCGCTTAAATCGGTGCTATAACCAAGTAGCCAGCCTATTACTATGTGCGATTTATCAGGCTCATCGCTGTCAGCCGCATATTTTTCTACAACGTGCAATGGGCTGTCGTATCGTTTCTCGTCATCCACCTGAATGTTCACATCCATTTTTTTGAATTTTGAGAGAGCTAAATCTTCAAGCTGTGTTTGATGTTCCTGGGCGCTAATATCGCCAAAGGTCATGAAGACGCTATTGCTTGGGTGGTAATGACTTAAATAAAAAGATTTAAGCTGTTCATAACTTAAGTTGGGGATGTCTTCTGGTTCACCACCGCTGTTGTAATGATAAGTAGTAGTTGGATATAGATGTTTGCTCATAGTTTGCCACAACACACTATTTGTGGAACTCATGGCACCTTTCATTTCATTAAAGACGACCCCTTTGTATTGCAGTTCGGAAGCAGAGTCGTCCAATTCTGCGAATTCAAGGCGATGACCTTCCTGCATAAAATCGAGCTCGTCTAGTCTAGAAAAGAATGCGGCATCAAGATAAACGTTAAGCAGATTGTGAAAATCCTTTTTGTTCTTTGAAGCGAAGGGGTAGGCGGTCCAGTCGCTACTGGTAAATGCGTTCATAAATGTTTGCAATGAGCGCCGAATCATCATGAAGAATGGATCCCTCACAGGAAAACGCTCGCTACCGCATAACGCCGTGTGTTCCAAAATGTGAGCTACACCGGTGGAATCCATTGGTACGGTTCTAAAGGCCACTAGAAAAACATTCTCAATGTTATTGCTTGACAGATGATAGTGAAGCGCGTCCGTTTCCCGATGCACATACTTCTCCATGACTATGTTTAATGAAGCTATATGTTCGCTCTGCAGCCATTCAAAGGCTGGATGAAATTGATTGGGCTTACAGGCAGAGGAATTCTGAGTCGGTTTATCATTGCTCACTTCTGTCATGGGAAAAGAAAATCCTTAGGTATGTTTTAAATCTGTGTATTGGAATATCAATCTGTCGGTGGGGATTCCAGACTAAAGCGGCCTAGTTTACCCGAGCGTAAATCATTTAGTAATGTTTCAGACACTTTATGGCGATTAATGCGGCTGCCCTTATTTTTAGCGCCTGAGGCCTTAGCGATCGCTTCAATTACTTGTTCTGCGGTTTGCAGCTCTGCGGTTACCCCGTAGCGATTCTTGAGTGCACCCGTTTGATGTTCAAGTAGGTATTCAGCCATAAACCAGGCTATTTCTTCGCTGTCGATAGCGGTATTTCTAATCGTGCCGATGGCAGCAAGTTTATAGGCAGCCTCTTGGTCTTCAAGTTTTGGCCACATCATCCCTGGCGTATCAACTAGATAGACATTCTCTAGTAATTTTACTCTTTGATGCCTTTTAGTAATTGCAGGTTCATTTCCAGTTTTTGCTACTTTGCGACCACAAATTTTGTTAATAAAAGTGGATTTCCCAACGTTCGGAATTCCAGCGATTATCATTTGTTTACTAGAATTCGCACTAATTTCAATTGAAAGGGTAATTATTGCAGCTAATAAATTGCCTTTAGAAATCGGATTCTCTGCAGAGCTAATTAAGCAGGTTTTGGATTCTTGCTGTTTAAAATAATCGTACCATTGAACGGTCGTTTCCTGATCTGCAAGATCCGCTTTACTAAGAACATATATTCTTGGTAGTTCTGGTGCAATACTAGCTAATAAAGGATTACGGCTAGCATTTGGAGCCCGAGCATCAAGCAGCTCGATAACTAGGTCAGAGACTTTGGCTAGCTTCCTCAGTTCCTTTGTCGCTTTGTTCATATGTCCTGGAAACCAGGTTATAGCCATTTCAGTAATCCTTTTTATAGCAGTAAATAGCGTATAATTATCTTAACCAGTACAGCGAAGATAAATTGTGAAAAGATTATGAGTGTACAAGAAGTTATTAAATCCAAAATTTTATCTAGTTTAAGCACGCAATACTTTGTGGTCGAAAACGAAAGTCATATGCATAGTGGGTTAGCTACCGAATCACATTTTAAGCTAACGGTTGTTGCTACAGATTTTGAAGATTTATCATTAGTAAAACGTCATCAAAATGTTTATGAAATATTAGCGGATGAATTAAGTGGTTCAGTTCACGCACTCGCTCTTCATTTATATACCCCTGGTGAGTGGCAAACACGTCATGGTGCGATTCCAGATTCTCCCGATTGTCGTGGCGGCAGTAAATCTGGCTGATTCAGACAATTATTACGCTAATTAAAATTTCGATTAAAAATTGATCAATCTTTCCAGCTTGTAATATTCAGAGCAAAGTCAGAACAATACTTATGATATCTCCTAAGTAAAAATTTACTATTGTGATATTCTCAATCGGGTCGATAAATAAATAATTATTACTTCTCCGGAACTTGGGGAAATATGGCCAGACAATCTAAAACCATAATTATCAGATAGATGTAACGCTTACCTAACTTTATTTATCAAGCAATCAACCTAGGTCTGAATGGTAAATTTTCAGGCAAAGTAGTGAAACGGGTATTTCAACATTATTGACTATGAGTTCGTCAAAAGATGAAAAATCGTTTTGGATTCAACTTTGGACCCAAGACGACACCCGAAAAATCAAATTAACTATTGCGACTACAGTATCAATTGCAATGGTTGGGCTAATCGTCACTTTCCAGAATTTAGACAATGACTTGAGGCAGACGCAAGTTGAAGTTGCCGAACTGCTACCAATAACAGTCTTTCCTGATTTTGCTTCCATAAAAGATCTTTCTTTAAAGAAAGTACAGTTCTTTGACTACCTCGAAGATTTTGTGGTGGCAGAGAGCCAATCTATTATTCAGACCCGTCATGAATTAAAGAGCTATGTTGGTATAGCGAATAGTGGAGTTGGATTTAGTGAGCTAGAAAGAAGCTGGGTATTAAACCTTGCTCACGATTATCGAATAGAAACAGAAAAGCGTTCTGAAAGAGAAATTGTAAATGAGTTAATGCTAAGAGTAGACGTGCTACCTGTATCGCTAGCGCTGGCTCAAGCAGCTAACGAATCTGCGTGGGGTACTTCAAGATTTGCGTTACAAGGGAACAATATTTTTGGGCAATGGTGTTATGAGCCTGGCTGCGGAATCATTCCTGCAAGAAGAAGAGCTGGAGCAAATCACGAAGTTCGGTCTTTTGAATCGATTGATAGTGCAGTTCAAGCATACTTACTTAATATAAATACTCACGCTTCTTATTCCTACCTTCGAGATCTGCGATCTCGAATGCGTGACCGTAATCTTCCATTTGATCCGATGTCATTAGCTATTGGATTGGGTAGATATTCTGAGCGTGGAGATAATTATGTAAATGAAGTGCAGACCATTATTCTGCAAAACGATTTGCGCAAGCGTGACAGAAGATTAGGCATCTAATCTAACTTTATCCACTGAACTGAATACCAATAGAAGCGTCGCTCACCCGGGACAGGTGCTGTGCAAATATATCGCCAACGTCTTCCGCGATATTCTTCAGTTGGTGTAATAGCTAGAATTCCATTCTCGCGATCAATCCATTCCATTGGCAAAGGTTGACTGTTAGCAAAGCAACCAATTTGAGAGAGATTGTAGCTTTCTGGATTGAATTGCAGAGTTACGCTGGGGTTGCGCACAGTAGTGACTGGGGAAACAGGTTCTAATAGTTCAACGTTAAAAGCTTTTGTATCCATTTTCTGTCGTGCTGTATCTAAATTCGCATAGATAGATGCTAGGGGGAATCTAGGAAGGGCGAGAAAGTCAGAATAAACCCCTATGGCGCCAGAATTTTGGGCCAGGCCAATAAAGTTGTGTTCTGCTAGCAGGTTTTTAATCGTCGGGTCGAACTCGCCATAAGGATAGGCAAGATAACGATGAGACTGTCCAGTTTCATCTAAAATTCTTTGTTCGGCTAAGAGCAATTCAGTTTCGTTACGAGCAATCCAGCCAGCATCGCTTTCGCTATATTCGCGCTCAAGCATATACGGATGCTCAACCATATGATTCGCGATGATGACACCTGCGTCTGACATTTCCTTGATCTGTTCCCAGCTTATGTAATTATTCTGTTGTCTATCTATCGGGCCCGTGCTTAGAAAGAGGGTAAAAGGAAAGTCATAAGACTGTAGCATGGGAAATGCTGTCTCATAGATCGAGGTATAGCCATCATCAAAAGTAATGGCGACCGCTTTCTCAGGAAGTATCTCTTTATTTTGCAATCCCTCAATCAACCGGTCCAAGGGAATTACATTAAAGTTGTTGTCACGGAGATAGTCTAAATGTCCGCGAAAGTCATCAGGCGATATACTGGTAGAGGGCGGGCTATCGGTAGCTACATGGTGATAAAGCAATATTACGCCATTGCTATCAACGATGGCTTCGTTGGCTGCAAAGCTAATCCGCACTGCAAATAAAAATATGAAAAATACGAAATGCATAATGCTCTCTATTAAATTTAATCTTCTAATAATAACCCAAATAGCGGGAGCCGAGGCACTCATGCGGTGATTTCGTGATTGCCTGAGGCGGAGGTATAATGCGCGCCCCAGGTTTTAAGCGATCTTAAACGGAGTGAACATATGATTTATTCGGGCAAAACGCTCAGCGTCGAAGTATTGCCGTCAGGCGTTGCCAATCTAGTCTTCGATTTAGAAGACTCTTCGGTTAACAAGTTTAATGAGCTAACCCTAAGAGAGTTACAAGAAGCGGTAGCTGCCCTGCAATCCCTAAAGGTAGCTGGCGTTATCTTTTCCAGCGGAAAGCCAACCTTTATTGTTGGGGCTGACATTACCGAATTCACTGCCATGTTTTCTGATTCTGAAGAATCCATTCTGCGGTGGTTAAGGGAAGGGAATAAGATTTTTAGCGATATCGAAGATTTGCCATTTCCAACGGTTAGTGCGATTAATGGAATCGCATTGGGTGGTGGATTTGAGCTAGCAGTAGCAACTGACTACCGTATTGGAACAGCTAAGGCGGTCGTTGGATTTCCAGAAGTAAAGCTAGGAATTTTACCTGGTTTTGGTGGAACAGTTAGAACGCCACGGTTAATTGGAGCGGATAATGCTAATCAGTGGATTAGTAGCGGGTCACATATAAATGCGGATCAAGCTCTCAATGAAGGTGCGTTTGATGCAATTGTCGAAGATGAAAATCTTATCGCTGCCTCTGAAGATCTAATTGCACAATGTAATTCGGGAAAGCTCGATTACAAAAAGATACGTGCGGTTAAAAATTCGCCTCTTACATTAACCCCAATTGAACTAAGCGTCGCTTTCGAAACTGCCAAGGCTATGGT
The DNA here is from genome assembly GCA_045565735.1 of Pseudohongiellaceae bacterium. Lineage (GTDB taxonomy): Bacteria > Pseudomonadota > Gammaproteobacteria > Pseudomonadales > Pseudohongiellaceae > UBA9145. The sequence continues at coordinate 3,402 of JBJLER010000064.1, read as the reverse complement.
TACGTCACAGGCCGGTAGAAACTACCCCGCGCCAGCCACGATCATTCAAGTGATGCAGGATGCAGCAACAGCAGATAGAGCAGGAGCACTTGAAATCGAACATAAAGGATTTGTGAGACTCGCGAAAACTGAAGTTGCCGCAAACCTGATACAAATGTTTCTCAATGATCAATTCCTTTCAGGCGCAGCCAAAAAACAAATTGCCAATGGTCGGGAAGTGAATTCGGCAGGAGTATTAGGTGCTGGAATTATGGGCGGGGGAATCGCTTACCAGTCAGCATTAAAGGGTACTCCGATCATAATGAAAGATATTGCCCAGGAGGGGGTCGACCTGGGTATGGGAGAAGCGCGGAAACTTTTAGAGAAGCGCATGGCACGCGGACGACTGGATGCATCGAAGATGATTTCAGTGTTGTCGGATATTACCCCCACCTTGAATTACGATGGGTTTGAAAAGGCCGACATAATCGTTGAAGCAATCGTAGAGAACACTGGAATTAAGCAATCAGTCCTGGCGGAACTGGAATCTTTAGTAAGCAGCGACACTATTATCGCCTCTAACACATCAACCATCTCCATTGATGAGTTGGCTATCGCATTGAAGCGACCTGAAAATTTCTGTGGCATGCACTTTTTTAATCCGGTACCGGTAATGCCTTTAGTAGAAGTTATCAAAGGTGAGAAGAGCAGTGAAGCCACTATCGCAACCACAGTAGCCTATGCCAAGAAAATGGGGAAAACACCTATAGTCGTAAATAACTGCCCCGGCTTTTTAGTGAATCGCATTCTATTTCCATATTTCGGAGCATTTTCTAGATTGATTCACGACGGCGCGGACTTTCGTCAGATCGATAAAGCCATGGAACGTTTCGGTTGGCCGATGGGGCCAGCATATTTACTCGACGTAATCGGTGTCGACACCGCAGTGCACTGTCAGCAAGTGATGGCAACAGGATTTACACGTATGAATCTGGATTTCGATAGTGCAATCGATAAGTTGTACCAGCAAAACGATCTCGGACAAAAGACCGGCAAAGGCTTTTATTTGTACGAAATAGATAAAAGAGGAAAGCTGAAAAAGTTGCCGAACCCAGAGATTGATTCGTTAATAGCGTCGGTGCAACGTAGTGCGCGAGAATTTACTAATGAAGAAATCGTCGAGCGTATGATGGTTGCTATGTGTATAGAATCAGCACGTTGCATTGAAGACAATATTGTTGGAACAGCAATCGAAGCAGATATGGGTCTGATTCTAGGACTGGGATTTCCAGCATTCCGCGGAGGCGCACTCCGGTATGTAGACAGCCTTGGTGTTAGCAAATTTTGCGAAATAGCCCAGAAGTACTCAGACATGGGTGAGCTATACACTCCAACAGAAGCGATGAGCCAAAAGGGTGCAGCTGGCGAGGTCTATTACAGATAGGAGGAAAAATTAATGAGTTTACATACAAGAGACGCAGTGATCGTAGATGGAATTAGAACCCCTATGGCGCGCTCCAAAAGCGGAGCATTCCGAAATGTTCGTGCTGAAGAATTGTCAGCCCGATTAATCAATGCAATCTTTCAGCGCAATCCAGACGTTTCGCCAGAAGAAACTGAAGATGTAGTTTGGGGTTGCGTCAACCAGACCCTCGAGCAAGGTTGGAATGTTGCTAGAAACGCAGCATTAATGTCGGTACTTCCTCATTCGGTTTGTGCGCAAACTGTAAATAGACTTTGTGGATCTTCCATGTCTGCTTTACACACAGCCGCGACAGCGATTCAAAGTAACAATGGTGATCAATTCTTAGTAGGCGGTGTCGAACATATGGGCCACGTCGGGATGACCCATGGTATAGATCCAAATCCTAGAGCTTCAAAGCATATTGCCAAGGCTTCCTGGATGATGGGAGTGACCGCTGAAGTGTTATCTAAAATGCATGGAATCGATCGTGAGCAACAAGATGAATTCGCAGTGCGCTCCCATAATCGCGCGGACCAGGCTCGAAGCAGCGGTGGTTTCAGTAATGAAATAGTGCCTATAGAAGGTCACAATGTAGATGGTTATAAATCCCTAATTGAGCATGATGAAACTATTCGTCCTGATACAAACATGGAAGGACTGGCACAGTTAAGACCTGCGTTTGACCCTGTTAATGGAACTGTCACAGCCGGCACTTCATCACAAATTTCCGATGGTGCTTCCGCTATGTTGGTGATGTCTGCAGAAAAAGCGCAGTCATTGAATCTAAAAATTCGAGCTAAAGTTAGGAGTATGGCCTACGCAGGAGTAGACCCTTCCATTATGGGATATGGTCCAGTACCTGCTAGTCAAAAAGCACTTAAGAAAGCAGGGCTTTCCATCGATGACATCGAATGCGTGGAATTAAATGAAGCTTTTGCTGCACAATCACTCCCAGTTCTAAAAGATTTACAACTTATGGATGTGGTTGACGACAAAGTAAATCTGAGAGGGGGCGCTATTGCGCTAGGTCATCCGCTTGGATGCTCTGGCACTCGAATAGCAACTACCTTGCTTAATAACATGGAAGATCAGGATGTCACAATAGGGCTGGCAATGATGTGTATTGGATTGGGGCAAGGCATCGCAACCGTCTTTGAGCGCGTTTAAGGCAGCCGTGACTTAAATGGCCAAACAGTCAGATCAATTAGAGCTCAATCGCAGCAGAAAGAATCTGCGCCGCGATGCAGGACATGCAATTACCGACTTCAATATGATTGAAGACGGCGATCTGGTAATGGTTTGTCTTTCTGGTGGAAAAGACTCATATACCTTGTTGAATATTCTTTTGAACCTTCAAAAACACGCGCCTATTGATTTTAAGATTCATGCAGTAAATCTCGATCAAAAACAACCGGGATTTCCGGAAGAAATATTACCAAATTATCTTGAATCTATTGAAGTTGATTACAAAATCATAGAAAAGGACACTTACTCCATAGTTACGGGAAAAATTAAAGAAGGGAAAACTTATTGCGGCCTATGTTCGCGGCTAAGGCGAGGAATTCTCTATAACTATGCCGAATCGATAGGTGCGGATAAGATAGCCTTGGGTCACCACCGTGATGATATTGTTGAGACACTTTTTCTTAATATGTTTTATGGGGGTAAGCTCAAAGCAATGCCGCCAAAGCTACTAAGCGATGACAAACGAAACGTCGTCATTCGACCGCTGGCATATTGTAAAGAAAGTGAAATTTCTAAATTTGCTGGGCTAATGGAATTTCCAATAATTCCATGCAATCTCTGTGGTAGTCAGGATGGCTTGCAGAGACAAGCAATCAAATCCATGTTGCAGAAGTGGGACAAAAATAACCCTGGTCGAGTTGAGTCAATCTTTCGAAGTATTGCGAATGTCTCTCTTTCGCAATTGGCAGATACTGATCTGTATCCATTTAAAG
>JBJLER010000063.1:0-25304 GCA_045565735.1 Pseudohongiellaceae bacterium | reverse complement strand
CTGGTTCGTTCCATTTCCAGACTAAGTGCTTGAGAGAAGTAGCGGTAATTAAAAAGCCCGGTTAATTCATCGGTGCGCACCAGGGCCGCCAACTGCTTAACTTTTTCCCGAAGTAGGTTTAGTTCAGTGAGATTACTGCAACTGTCATCCCCAGCCGGGCACGGAGACGTTTTCGTCTCTTCAACTTTGTGGTGATCATTCATACTTCTTGGGTAGTGCTAGTATTATCTAATCTCATGATATATCTAGATTTTTACGCTCCCCAGGGTCGACATTTCGGGCTAATATCGCACATTAGCATAAAGCCGCAGCAGCAAAAACACCCAGCTGCTTATATTACGAACTGATCCATTATTTATTGAAAATCAATAAGCTAGCTAATTAGGTAGAGCCCAGGTAGGCATTCCGCTCAACAGATCGAATGTTAAATGGCCAAGGGTATAAACGAAGAAGGTCAGCAGGAATACAGAAAGTATGTCCAACCAGATCCCTGCTATCACCATTTTCATAATGGGAACTCTCCCGGAACCATAGACGATTGCATTAGGGGGCGTAGATACAGGCAGCATAAAAGCACAGGAGGCAGCCAGAGTAGTGGGTATTAGTAACAATAGCGGATGCACTTCGATAGCTTGCGAGAGGCTTGCCATGATTGGCAATGATAAAGAAATAGTTGCAGTGTTCGAAGCAACTTCAGTAAGGCCTGTGATGAAGGCGACAGTACTCATAACAATTATTAGCGGTTCAGCATCACCCAAAAGATCGCCGAGTAAGACAGCGACGTAATCAGACAATCCAGATGTCCCAAATCCCTTAGCTATTGCTAAACCACCCCCGAATAAAATCAGAATTCCCCAGGGAACGCGTTTAGCATCTTCCCAATCCATTAGTCTTCCACCCACAGATTTGCTGGCTGGAATCATGAACAGCATTAGAGCTACTGCGATGGATACACTGCCGTCGTCGATCATGTAACCCACCGGCTCTGCTCCCATAGATCTAAGAATATTGTCCAGATAATAACTCCAACCAAATACATCGATATCCTCACCAAAGAGTCTTTCCTTTCGAGTTATTAACAATAGAGCAAAAGCCGCAAAGACTCCTGCTACTCTTTTTTCTTCCGTGGACATTGGTCCGAGTTTTCTAATCTCACTCTGAATAAATTCTTTACCACTAAATGGTGTACTTGCAGGTAATGGAAATACGAAACGAGTTAATAGTACCCAGGCAATTAACATATAAATAAAACTCATGGGCAATGCGAATAGCATCCATGTAGAAAAAGTTATTTCTGGCGCATCAGGAAACAATTGGGACATTTGAGTAATCAATACACCGTTCGGGGGAGTACCGATTATAGTGGCGAAGCCACCAATCGAAGCTCCATAAGCTATTCCCAAAAGAAGAGTTAAGGAAAAGTTCTCTGCACGAGGATCAGCATTACCACCTTCGGCTACTGTCTTTCGATTGAGCTCCTCATACAGCAAAACCAACGACATACCCATTGGCATCATCATTAACGCGGTCGCGGTATTCGATAACCACATAGAAAGGAAACCAGTGGACACCATAATTCCAAGTACTAATCTATGGGGTTGGCCGCCGATGATTCGTAGTATGTGCAAAGCAATGCGTTTATGCAGATTCCATTTCTCAACCGCAACTGCGACGATAAATCCACCCATAAATAGCAAGATGATCCAATCCATGTACTGATTGGCGACATTAGGAAAAATGATGTCGAAGTCGCGGGCAGAAAATCCGTCGACAAAAGTCGCTGTTTCAAGATCGATACGATTACCAGCTGGTAATTCCCGTCCCCGCATAATTCCCATTAGCGGAAACAATACAATTGGTAATAGTGCTGTAGCCGAGAGTGGAATTGCTTCGGTGATCCACCAGATAGCCATTAACAAAATAATGGCCGCCATGCGCGTAACTAAGGGATTGTTCGGATCAAGATCCACGAATAACAGCATGAACAGAAACACGATGGGGCCAAGCCACAATCCGACTTTGGATCGAGTGGGCACAACAATGGGTTCTCCGGTTTCTGTGCTAGCCGAGTCAGTCATTCTTATTCTGATTTACTAAGTTGGAAATGCCTAAAAAATCTCTTCCAGAAAATTTGCCAGAGACTGATAGCTGCGCTTCTCCGCTACTTCACTGTATACCGTGCCGAAATCAGGATTATTAGCAGCCGGATTAGTAAAAGCATGCATGGTTTGACCATAGGCATGAACCTGCCAGTCGACGCCTGCCTCGTTCATTTCAGTTTCAAAGGCTAAAACCTGTTCAGGTGGCACCATGGGATCATCATGGCCATGGAGACAAACCACCTTAGCCTTGATCTCTTCATTTGGGACATCTCCTGGAGCAAATATTCCGTGGATACTGACAACACCAAGAACATCTGCTCCAGAACGAGCCAATTCCAGCACACACATTCCGCCAAAACAATAGCCCATGGCTGCAACTTTGGTGGCGTCTACTTGAGGGACATTCCGACCAGCCACTAGCGAAGCCCGAATTCTTTGTCTCAAAGCGGTGCGATCAGAAGCCAGTGGGTTCATTAGAGAAGAATTGAGTTCAACATCTCCATCGGCACCGAAAACACCTTTCCCGTACATATCCAAAGCAAAACCGATGTATCCCATAGCAGCAATTCGCTCTGCGGCATTACATGCGAATTCGCGACGCCCACTCCAATCATGAGCGACTAGAACCAGGGGCTTTTGCGTATCGGTTTCTTCGTAGGCGACATATGCCTCAAGCGGCGTATCACCGTCGCTATAATCGAGATGTTGCGTAATCATTTCTTATCCTATCTTTGTATTTATTGTCTTTAAGTGGGACACCTGATTACTTAACCTAACTTTTCTAACATCATTTCAGCAGAACTGACTTTAATTTCACCTGGCGCTTCAATGCCTAGATAGGAAACAGTACCATCATCAACGATCATACCGAAGCGCTGCGCTCTGTTACCCATCCCAAATCCGCTGGCATCCAGTTCGAGTCCAAGAGCGGCAGTAAATTCGCCATTACCATCTGCAAGCATTAGGATTTCTTCTACGTTTTGTGCCTGACCCCAAGCACCCATAACGAATGCATCATTCACCGCCATGCAGGCAATCGTGTCTGCTCCTTTGGCTTTAATCGCATCGGCATTGACTACGAAACCAGGGAGATGAGTCATTGAACATCCAGGTGTAAACGCACCAGGAACTGCAAAAAAGACAACTTTCTTACTACTAAATACTTCATCGGTGCTCATATCTTGAGGCCCGTCAGCCGTCATTACCTTGAAAGTTGCTGAAGGTACTTTATCTCCTACCTGGATCGTCATGCCTGTTCTCCTATTTCCGTTGATCTGAAAAGCCTTCTGGGATATTAGCAAATTCACTTAGACATTCTAAGCATTGGTGTAAAAATTCAGTGAAGAGTCGATTTGCTATTAAGCCACTTGAATAATTTGGTGAAATAATAGGTTATGGATACTGTTTTTCTCAGCATTAAAAATAATCTGGGTAATTTTGAACAATAACTTCGAAGCAATAAAACAGGCCATAGCCAATCAGCACTAAAATTCTACTAAAAAGATAATGTTCTTTTTTATCATGGGGGTAGTTCCTACCTCAGCTCTCACTACCAATAACTGACTCAATCCAATCAACATGAGCTGATATTCTTTCATAAACTGCAACGGAGCCATATTCACCCTGAGTTTCTTCCGAAAAGCTTTCTCCGCCTAATTCACCGATGGCGACACCAGCTAATCTGAATTCATTGCCCACGGAAATCAATGCGGGCCCACCACTATCACCTAGGGAAAGCATGCCTTCTAGCGGCAATGAGTCACCATTAACTTCTCGTGGATCGTCGAAAATAAATCGCAATCTGAAATTAGCTTCTGAAATTCTATTCTGTGCGCGGCGCATAGTGCCATCGTCGAATTGACGCCCTGTTGTACCAAGTCCGAAGTAACCCCAACCTACCAGAGTTACTACTTCACCATTTTCATCAAATTGATCATAGGGCGGGATCGGTCTCGGTATTGGAGATGTCTGTCGAAACCGAAGTAGAGCAAGATCGACTTCAGGATTTGCAGTATCGGTTATTTCAGGATGCATAAGTACGACATCGATTTCTCGTGCCTGATTTCCAACTTCAACTGCAAAGCGTCTGCCATTTTCTATTGTGTTTCCTAAGGTAGTTTCATTGACACAATGAGCGGCGGTAATTGCCCAGCGCTCATGTATGACAGTAGCAGCACATACTCTTCTTATGCCCTGACGCTCCAAAAAGAAAACGGCCGGAAGATCACTGCCTCTGATTTCATATTCACCAGGTGCAACATCGTGGCGCACGATTATGCCGTAACTGTTGAATGCAAAAATAATTACTAGAAGGGCGAAAAGAAATTTGTATTTCGATGTCACTACTAGCTTGCTCCATTAATTACTCAGTTTCTTTTTTAGCTGCAGATGGCCCTAGGTTTTGCCTAACTCTGCGTAAAGGCCGGAGGTTTGGCTCGTACTTCGATTTCTTCGTCATCTGGAAAATTTTTACGGATCTATGTATTACCAATAGAACAGCCACAACTATAAAGGCCAGAATGCATGCCGCAAGCCATTGTTCTGCGGTCCAATTGGAAACGTCTACAAACTGAGCGAGCATAATCGGATCGCAGTTCTTGGATCAAAGCGACACATTATGCGCCAATTTAGGAGTTATTGGCCAGATCGGAGACAAGTTGCTCGATATGCTCGATTCGTTCCCTGGGATCGTCTAGTTCCAGCAATTGCTGCCTTTGCTCTACTTCTATAGGAATTAGCTCGCTTAGACGCCACCCCAAGTCCCACAGGTTGTTGTAGTCGATTGAAAGATTTTTCTGCTCAACTAAAGGATGGTTTTCCAAATTTTGTAACAAATCTGATAGTGCTGAAAACTCATCTTCGAGTGGAATAGATTCCTTTCCAACTGACTCAGTTGAACTTAACTCAACCTCAGCCTGCAATACTCCGGAATCAGCTTGCCAACAATCTTCAATTTTGAATTTGGTTATCCCTTCAACAGTTATACCGAGCAAACCGTTTTCTAGTTGATCCCAATCGACAATCTTTGAATAAGTACCCGTGCGATGAATAGTTTGCTGCGAGCCTTCCTGAATGACTTCTTTCCCGGTTTTCAATAAGCAAATACCGAATCCGGAATCACCCCTCATACATTCACTGACCAGATCAAGATAGCGCTGCTCAAAAATTTGTAGTTCCAATCTCCCTCCGGGGAAGAGAACTACCCGGAGCGGAAATAGCGGTATCTGTTGTAGGTCTACCATTCTGCCTCTTGGCTTGAGTGAGAATATTACGGAGAACTTGATGTCTATTGTGCATTACGCTTAATAGCCATGACTAGTTCAATGTCGAGGGAACGGTTTGTAATGTTTGCAGTAATTTGTCGTGGATGCCTTCAAAACCTCCATTGCTCATTATGACGATCTGGTCGCCAGACAAACTGTTCTCTTCTAAGTAAGTAATGATTTTATCAACCTCGTCAAAGGCATAAGCTGGCGCCTTGCTTTCTAACAGCAATGATTGGAAATCAATCTTGCAATCTTGCGCCTTATGCCAAATTACCAAATCTGCTGACTGACACGCCTGATTCAAGGATCGCTGATGAATTCCGGACTTCATGGTTGCTGAGCATGGTTCAATCACAGCTATCAATCGTTTCGATCCCCCTTCTGCTATTAATTGCGCTTTAACGCCATTAAGAGTGGATTCGATGGCGGTCGGGTGATGTGCAAAATCGTCGTACACGCTTACGCCTTGAACTGCACCCCGCAACTCCATTCGCCGCTTTACTCCTTTAAATTCTTTCAACGCATCGATTGCTGTTGTGATATCTACTCCAACATTGTGAGCCGCTGATACTGCAGCAACTGCATTTTTAACATTATGAATCCCAGTTAAGTCCCACTTCAGATTGACGCGATTCATTTCTTCACCAGTAGAGCCTTGTCCATACTTGATTAATTTAAATTCAGATCCTTGTTCGTTCTGCAGCAATGCGTTCCAAAAAACTCCATCATTGGCTGCTAGCTTTTTGCAGATCTCGTCAGGAATGGCGATTCCCAGTTGCTGCCGAGGAGTCCAACTGCCCATGCGTAAAACTACTTCGATTGATGAATCACCATGAGGATAAATTATCAAACCATTGCCAGGAACTGTCCGCACTAAATGATGGAATTGTCTTTCGATGACTTCCAGATTTTCAAAAATGTCGGAGTGATCGTATTCCAGATTATTCAAAATGACCGTACGCGGCGCATAATGGACAAATTTAGAGCGCTTATCGAAGAAAGCACTGTCGTACTCATCTGCTTCAACCACGAAAATAGCCGAATCGCCAATACTCGCCGATTGTGGAAAATTATTGGCCACCCCACCGATCAGGTAACCAGGTTTCATGCCTGCATATTCCAGTATCCACGTCAGCATAGCACTAGTTGTAGTTTTGCCATGGGTTCCGGCGACTCCTAGCACCCATTTATCATGCAGTACGAATTGCGCCAGCCACTGTGGGCCAGACATGTAGCTTAGCCCTTCATTCAAGATGTACTCGACGGCAGGATTACCGCGGGACAAGGCATTGCCGATAATGACCAGATCTGGTGGCGGCTGCATATGCTCTGGACGATAACCTTCATTTAAATCGATCCCCAGCTGTTGCAGCTGCGTGCTCATGGGCGGATAGACATTGACATCACTGCCGCTCACACGATAGCCCAGTTGCTTTGCCAACACTGCCAGACTACCCATAAAAGTGCCGCAGATTCCCAGGATATGAAGGTGCATTATCTACAGCGCTCTAAGGATATCTGAACTGGAAAGGTGTTTATGGGGTAAATCTTCGATAGCATTGGGGGGGTCAACTCAAAATTACTGCCATGACTATGCAATCGACCAGTTTATGGGATTTCTCCAATCAATTATATGACAGAGAAGGTATCGCCTCTCTTTGTTTACGCTTGCAAGATGAATACCGGCTGGATGTAAATCTTTTACTCTTTTGCTGTTGGTGTGCTCATTTCGAAAAAGAACTGCCTGAAGAAATCTGGCAAAGGATCTTGGGCTTTTCTAATGAATGGAGGTCTCAGGTAGTTAAACCTCTAAGAGATGTTCGTAAATGGATGAAACTAGAGAGTTCGACCTATTCCCGGGAAAATCAATTTTCTGTCTTGCGAGATCGCATAAAGATGGATGAACTAGCTGCGGAAAAAATTCAGCAGGAATTTATAGAAAGCAGTTTGGAGAATTTAGTTGAAACCAAAGCGGAGTTTAGTGAAGCGCGAGCCAACAGTTATTTAACTAGATTACTCCGAGCATTCAACATAGAAAGGGGCGAAGAAATCAACTCACAACTAGAAGTTCTAATAAAAGCAGCGAATGATTCTGCTGGTGACAAATAGAATTCTTTTTGCGCTTACTCGCCTAACGATTCAGATGTCAAATTGGCAAAACCTGCGCTCTTATCTGACATGACTTCCTCGCTAATGGCATTTTCCTATCAGTTTTATTCAGTATCGACCAAAGAACCACCTCTAAACCCTCGATCAATAATGAATGTGGCAATTCGTCTAATACTTCCCTGGCTTTTCCGCATATTGTGAAATAGGCCCGCTTTATTCAGTAGCAGCTATATCGATTACCACATCCCAGTTAAAACGCACAAATCGGTGTAATTCACTAATAAGAATTCTCTCCTGGTCGCTATGAGCACCAAAGCCCAATGCAGCGTCTTCCCGATCTATTGCAGGGCCAATACCATAACACTGAATGCCGCGATTACGTAAATAAGCCATGTCTGTGGCACCAGTGCTCATAGTTGGCAAAGTAATAACGCCATAGTGTTTGTTCACTCCGGCTTCAATGGCAGCAAATGCCTCAGTATTGAGACTGGCTTGACCTGGTGGACGGGTATTGCGATTGCCCAAACTGACTTCAACTGCGTCATCATTAACTATAGAACGAATCTGATTAAGAAACTCAGGAATGTTTTCATCTGGTAACGCGCGAAAATCTACGCTGGCTCGCGCTTCCGATGGAATTACGTTAATCCGATAACCAGCGTCGAAAATGTTAGGCGATAGGGAGCTTCTCAACATAGATGCATGTCGCGGTTCATTAGCAAGAAAGTATTCATCAGATTCTCTGGCACGACCTGGATCTAATACATTCAAATAACGCTCTGCTGCATCGGAAGACGAGATTGAAGCAAGTCTTTCAAAATAGGCGGCCGTTGTTTCATTGAGCCGAATCGGTGTGCGCCATTCGGCTATATTCGCAACAGCTCTCGCCAATCGAACTACGGAATTGGTTTGCAACGGCACCGAACCATGCCCTGCAACACCAGTTGCTACTAATTCAACGCGATAAGGGATTTTCTCCACGGTTTGCACGCCCGCATACTGCACTTCGCGATTTACTCTGGCGACCGATCCTCCCTCTGCGAGACAGAATTCGGCGGCTATTTTATTGAAGTGCTCGTTAACCATGAAATCGATACCAAACTCGACCGCACCTTCTTCACCAGATTCTGCGAGGAAAATTACATCACGATCCAGTTCAACGTTTTGTCGTTTTAACTCAAGCATAACCATCAAAGCTGCAGCTAGATTGTCTTTGTCATCTACTGCACCTCTACCGTAGACATAACCACCGTCAACGGTGGCACTGAATGGTGGAAATATCCATTTTTCCGGATCGACATTTACCACGTCTGTGTGAGCCATTATGAGTAAAGGCTCTTTGCTGCCATTACCTTCCAGTTGCGCCAATACATTTGGCCGCTCTGGATTGTTATAGAGCATTTCAACTGCAATACCTTCTGCCTCCAAAACATCACGCAAGTATTCCGCTGCCGGAAGTTCCCGTCCAGGCGGATCACTGGTATCGAATTGCAGCAAGGTGCGGAAATGTTCTAAGGTCTCAACTTCAACTGCATCCCAGTCTGGCTCACTTACCTGTGCAACTGCAGTGGAAATGTAAAATAGTGGGATGGCTGAGATAGAAGTAAGGCGAGATCGAATATTCATGGAAATACCTGCTAACTCTCAGAGCTTTTTATTTTGCTCAATGCCTAACGGAACGGTATAAGAATAAAAGTGCAACTGGCTGGTGTCTACAGCCATGGGATTAATTATTTTCTGCGCGAGAACCCTGCCAACGTTTTACCAAACCTGGATCGATATCAAACAAGTCCAAAACTCTTCCAACATGGTGGTCCACCAGATCATCGACAGATTGAGGATTGATGTAATGTGCAGGCATAGGAGGAGCGATCACCGCGCCGATCTGACTGGCTTTCATTAATAGTTCGCAATGTCCGGTATGAAGAGGTGTTTCGCGCGGAATTAGGACCAGCAGTCGCTGCTCCTTGAGTACGACATCAGCAGCTCGGACCAATAGTGAATCGGCATAGGAATTGGCAATAGCTGATAAAGTTTTAATTGAGCAAGGAGCCACAATCATTCCCGCTGTACGATATGAACCGCTCGCAATATTGGCGGCAATATCTTTGTTGGAATGCACGTGATCCGCCAAAGCTTTTACATCATTGGCATTCCAGTTTGTCTCCAATCCTATATTCATTTTGGCAGATTCAGACATCACCAGATGAGTTTCAATTTCTGGTTCCGACTTAAGTACTTCGAGCAGGCGAATTCCGTAGATAACTCCGCTTGCTCCCGACATGCCTATTATTAACTGCATTCATCCGCACTCTAAAAATGGGGAACAGATTGTTGCATCACACGTGTCCACTGGCAAGCTCCAGCATGGCCTAGTAAGATGTCGCTTTAATTTCAGCGGTAGCGATTTCAGCACCATGAGCAAAGCCAATCTTTTCTACGCCCAATCCGGCGGAGTCACTTCGGTTATAAATGCCAGCGCCTGCGGAGTGATTGAAACTGCTAGGAAAAATCGTGACAAGATTGGGAAAGTGTATGCTGGACTTAACGGAATAGTTGGCGCTTTAAATGAAGATTTAATCGATACCAATAAAGAATCCAGTCGAGCTATAGCCTCGCTACGTTCTACTCCCGCCGGAGCATTTGGATCTTGTCGCTACAAACTCAAATCACTCTCTGAAAGTCAACGCGAATACGAACGCTTAATGGATGTGTTTCGTGCGCACAATATTCGCTACTTTCTTTATAATGGTGGTGGCGATTCGCAAGACACTGCCAGCAAAGTTTCACAATTCAGTCTAGACAGGGGATTCCCAATTACCTGTATTGGGGTGCCCAAAACAGTAGACAACGATTTACCGATTACCGACAACTGTCCCGGCTTTGGATCGGTGGCCAAGTATGTTGCAGTTTCGATTCGTGAAGCTGGTTTAGATGTAGCGTCAATGTGTGAAAGCTCAACAAAAGTTTTCGTTATGGAAGTAATGGGTCGTCATGCCGGATGGATTGCCGGCGCTGCAGGCCTAGCATCAGAACAGGCTGGTGATGCGCCACACATTATTCTCTTTCCAGAAATTCCATTCAATCGAGATAAATTTCTGCGCAAAGTAAAAAATTGTGTAAACGAATATGGTCACTGTGTAATCGTGGTTTCCGAAGGAGCCCAAAATAAAGACGGTAGTTTTCTGGCAGAGTCTGGGGGTAAAGATGCATTTGGGCATGCGCAGCTTGGCGGCGTCGCTCCTTTTATTGCCAACATGATCAAAGGCGAGTTGGGATACAAGTATCACTGGGCTGTAGCAGATTATTTGCAGCGGGCCGCACGCCATATCGCATCAAAAACCGATGTAGAACAAGCTTATGCGGTGGGCAAAGCAGCAGTAGAGTTCGCACTAAAAGGAAAGAACGCAGTAATGCCTGCAATCGTTCGTGGTAAAGGCAAGCGTTATAGCTGGAAAATTAGCGAGGCCAAATTAGCGGATGTTGCTAATGTAGAAAAAATGATGCCGCGTAATTACATCACCCAAGATGGCTTTCATATTACGGACAAAGCAAAGAACTATTTTGCTCCACTGATACAGGGTGAAGATTACCCTGCTTACAAAAATGGTATTCCTCAATACGCGCGTTTGAAGAAAATCTTAGAGAAAAAGAAACTGAGCAAGTGGAAGCCTTAAAATGACACCTTCTGGAAAAACACTCAAAAGCAGTACAGGGAAATACTGCCATTCGCGCAGCGAATGCAAGATGCCAATTCACAAGGAAAACGCGCTTTTACAATTGTGAATTGGTGACAGCAGAGTCAAAATTCAGGGATGAACTTCGGCGCAATGATCAAGGTGCGAGCCGATCTATTTGCCAGTTATCGCCATCCCTTAAATAGCGAAATCGATCATGAAGCCGGCTGGCACCACCCTGCCAGAATTCGATCTCCGAAGCCACAACTTTATAGCCACCCCAATAGTCCGGTAACGGTACTTCGCCATCCTTGAATTTTTGTTTTAACGATTCGAATTGGTTCAATAAAAAGGAACGTGAACTAAGTACATCGCTTTGTCTGGACACTACTGCAGCGATCTGGCTTTCCTTTGGTCGCATAACAAAATACTTAAGAGACTCTGCTGGTGAAATCCTGGCGGCTTCGCCACAGATTTTTACTTGTCGGTCGATGACGTTCCACGGGAAGTGCAAACTGATCTTGGCATTACGATCTAGCTCTTTGGATTTACGACTCCCGTAGTTTGTGTAAAACACGAAGCCGTCTTTATCGAAATGCTTTAGCAGAACAATTCGCTGACTTGGTTGGCCATATACATCAACAGTCGCGATAGTCATAACGGTTGGATCGTGAATCTTTAAGTCTAGCGCCTGGTGCATCCACAGACTAAACTGATCGTGCGGATCCCCCGCAAGATCTTCACGACTCAATCCGCCGTGCAGGTATTCTCTTCTTAGAGGTTCTAAATCCATAAATCTTTTCTAACTAAATTTATTTGATCCTGTTAAAAAGTAGCGAGCAATCACGGAAAGAAGCAAAATTTTTCGAATATGCGGAGCTTACACGATAGCAAGTGGGCAATTGAGGAAAATTTTAGCGAAATCCTGTCGAGCGTAGTATTTTTTAACGGATCAAATCGCCGTATTGCCAATATTGCTGTCTAGCAGTTCCAGTGACGTAATAGAAAGTTCCTTCTCCATGCTTATCACTTGCAAAAAATCCGCCAACATATTTCTGGCCATCAGGCCACCGATAAGTCCCTTGACCTTGATAATGATCTTCGACGAATCCACCGGTATAGTTTTCAAAGTTCTCCTTTAACCAGAATTCGGTGTGTTCGTTTTCATTCCATTCAGGGAGGTTAAAAAAGTAAGATCCTTGGCCATGACGCATATTGTTACGCCATTCTCCAACATAAAGTTTTCCTTTGCCGTTCCAATGGGAGCCACGACCCTCGCGACTGCCTTGCGCCCAATTGCCGGCATATATCTCTTTTGCGAGAAAAGAGATAGGAATTTCTAGTCGCCCATAGCCATGGAATTCGCCGTCCTTGAAATTTCCAACATACTCACCAGGCCCCCAGGATGTTTTTAAAACCAGCGTGCCGCGGCCCGAATCGCAGTCACCGTATATACACTCTTCTTCTGATACTTCTTTCAGAGATTGTGCTGCAATGTTTGTTGCTGTAGTGAATACCATCACTCCGGCGGCATAATAAGCACCGCGAAACATAGAGAACATGGTGGTTTTCATAACATTACCTGTTTAGGTACTTAGTTCGATACTCACAATTATACCCCGTCCACAAGCGGCCAAACTAGCTCATATCCAGGCGATTTACAGAGATAGCGAAAAGCGTACACTGAGGTCATGAGTCGGATCGATGTGTGGTTGAAAAAAAATGGCATGGGCAATGTAGTGCGCCGAGAATCCGTGGGTGGCGGATGTATTAACAAATCCGAGCGCCTTCATTTAGATTCAGGAATGACAGTTTTTCTCAAGCAAAACTCCGCGGCTCCTGCGGACATGTTTCAAGCAGAAGCGATTGGTCTTCAAGCTCTTGCAGCTAGAAACGCAATAAAGATTCCAGACGTCATCCGTGCAGAACAAGATTTTTTACTTATTGAAGATTTAGGGCAGGGATCGACTTCTTACTCCTTTTGGAAATCATTGGGAGAAAGTCTGGCGAAACTTCATAGCGAGACCATTCCACAGTTTGGCTTTAGTATGGACAACTATTGCGGTTCTACTTCACAGGAAAACACAATTACTGACGATGGTTTTGAGTTCTTCGCGAACTATAGAATCTTAAAACTCGCCTCTTCGGCATTTCATCGCAATTTATTAGAAAGACAAGATTTCACTGCCCTAGAATCAATTGCTGCTAATTTGTCACAGTTAATACCACCGCAAGATGCGGTTCTAATCCATGGAGATTTGTGGAGCGGAAATATTCATTGTGCCGAAAGTGGAGATGTGGCCTTAATTGATCCAGCTGTATATTGGGGTTGGGCTGAGGCTGAGCTAGCTATGACAGATTTATTCGGCGGTTTTTCCAATCAGTTCTATGAAAGCTACGAAAGCAATTCCAAAATTGCTAAAGATTGGCGCGAGCGGATTCCGCTCTACAATCTTTATCACTTGTTAAATCATTTATTGTTATTTGGACCAAGCTACTTAACACCCATTCGAAACATAACCAGAAAATATACTTGAAGTGAATTTAGACGACACGACGAAGCACATTCAACGGGCTGATGTTAACGACCCGCCGAGTTGAATTCACTCCTAAGCCAGCAATGATGAACATACCCAGTAACGGTCCGGCTATCCAAACCCAGGGATGAAATGAGAACTCCTGTTCAAAAACCTCTTCCTGCAAATAGAACACCGAAACTTCAGCTCCGATCGTAGCTATTAGTCCAGCGACTAAGCCGATACTTGCGAACTCAATTAACAAACTAGTGAGAATTAATTTACGCCCTGCTCCCAAAGTTCGCAAAATAGCGTTTTCATGAAAGCGTTCATCCAAAGAAGCATTAACGCAGGCAAGAAGAACGAGAGCACCACAAAGTAGAACCAGTATAGAAATTAATTCAATTGCAGAAGTTACCTGGGCAATGATTGTTTGTATCTGTTCGATCAAGCCATCGATTTCGATAATCACCATCGTCGGGAACATGCGGATTAAATCATTAAGAAGAATTTTCTGTTCTCGTTCCATTAGAGCAGTAGAGAGAAACGTTGCACCTATATGGTCAATTGTGCCGGGCGAGAATACAATAAAGAAGTTTGGTTGCATATTATCCCAACGCACGCTGCGGAAACTTGCAACTTCAGCACTAACGAATTGCTGGTTAACTTCAAACTCCAGGCGATCACCTATTTGGAGATTCAACCAACTTGCATATTCTTCTTCGATTGAGACGTAGCCCGGCTCCGATTCGGCCCCCCACCAAGTACCTTCAGTAATTAGATTGTCGTTAGGTATGTATTCAGTCCAGGTCACTTGGCGCCGACTTAGGTTGCCTCTAACTCTTCTGCCTCCGGTGGTGGCTTCACCTTCATTTACAGGTGGAGCATCTGTTTGTGGTGCGTTTATCGCCTCTTCGACTTCTTCATCGAATTCTACATCGCCAAGTTGTGCGTTCTCGGTAAGTGTGCCCTGCCCGATAGAAACCTGACTTCCATCACCTGGATCCGGCAGATCGCCATTAATTCGCGTCACCCTTGCACTGATTAAAGGATAAAACTGATTTCCTTGAATTCCATTTTCTGCGAAGAAGTTTTCGATTCCCTCAATCTGGTTTTGAGTGATATTCATCATGAAATGATTCGGCGTATTCTCTGGTAACTGTGCCTGCCACTCTTCAATTAAATCTGTTCGTAACAATGTAAGAATTAGCAGTGACATGATAGTTATAGAGAACACCATTACCTGAAGCACGTTTTGTTTCCGGCGACGCCGCGCTGCAGTCATAGCAAGCAGCCAGGCACTGCCAGCCTTCATACCGGCAGATCCACTGGAACGCAGGAAAAAATAGGAAACTAAAGATAGAAAGACAGCTATTGCTGCGACTGACACAACCAGTACGGCGGTTAACTCAAAATCTTGACTGTACCAATAGATCAGAAAAATTGTGCCCAAAATGCCAAACACATAAGGCACATTGGCTCCGATCTTCTGCTGACTCATATCTTTTCGCAATACGCGTAGCGGCGGTGTTTCCCGTAAAGCAAGTAGAGGCGGAAGTGCAAATGCCAGCAAACAAATAAAAGCAGTAAGAGAACCCACTATATAAGGTTGTATGCCAGGTTCTGGTAGTGTTACCAATAATAAGGATTCGAGAAAAGTTAAAATAGTTTGATGTACTAACCAGCCAAGTATCCAACCCACCACAACCGCAAACGCAGCAAGCACTAATTGGATAGTTAAATAGATAAAGGAAATTTGTGCAGAGGTGCACCCGAAGGTTTTAAGAATAGCAACATAATCATAATGACGTTCACTATAACGTTTCGCCGTTAATGCTATAGCGACACCAGCGAGTAACACTGCAAAAAGGGAACCTAATAAAAGAAAACTTTCCGCCCTCTCTAATGCTTCTGCAACCTCTTCACTCTCTTCACGGATATCACGCATGTAATAGCGACCACGCCATTCTTCTCTCGCTCTAAACCATTGTTCAAATGAATCGAGCTCTTCGATTTCATCTGCAGCAAATAAGTAGCGATAACTGACACGGCTTCCCAATTGCACTATGTTGGTTTTTTCCACATCATCCATGTGCAACATCAAGCGCGGACCGGCACTATCCATCATGCTGCCACCAGTACGATCCGGTTCTGCGATAATAATCTGACTCACGGTTAGTTCCGCTTCCCCAACAAAGATGTCGTCACCAACATCGATGCCTAATGCGGGTAGTGCTCTTGACTCTAACCAAACCTCTCCAACTGGCGGTCCAGTTTGTACCGGTCGTCCACGAACGAATGGTTGATCGGCAATAATGACATCGCCGCGCAAAGGATATGCATCAGTGACTGCTTTCACCGCCACTAGCATATTGCCAGTGTCAGAAAATGCCATTGATGTGAATGAAAGAATCTCTGCTGTGCGCAGACCTCGCGTCCGACCTTCTTCTAATACTTCTCGAGGTAAATCACCGCGGCCACTGACAATACGATCCGCCGCTAACATGTTGGCTGATTCCAACAACAAAGCTTTTTCCAGACGATCGGTAAACAATGCGATTCCAGTAACTGAAGTAACTGCCATTACCAATGCGATAAATAGAAGTCTCAGTTCGCCACCTTGCCAATCCCGCCATAGCAAACGTAAGGCTAGCCCAAACATATTGCTTAATGATTTGTTGTCCGTAAGGGTTGTGCTATTAGCTTCAGGCACTTACTGCTTCCTCAGTTTTTTCTTCGCTGGCGATTTCACCTGCTACTAAACGAATCTTTCGATCGCATCTTGAGGCAAGACGCTCATCATGAGTAACTAGTACTAATGTAGTCAAATACTCTTTATTTAGATCGAATAAAAGATCAACAACTTTTGCACCAGTTGCGGTATCTAGATTTCCAGTTGGTTCATCCGCAAACAGTATTCGCGCTTCGGTGGCGAAAGCTCTCGCGATTGCAACTCTCTGTTGCTCTCCGCCGGAAAGTTGATTTGGATAATGATGCCAGCGTTCGGCCAGCCCGACCCGATCTAGCAAGTTGATCGCCTTATCTCTTGCCTCAGCATCGCCTTTTAATTCGATAGGCAACATTACGTTTTCAAGAGCGGTTAAGCTGGGAAGTAATTGAAACGATTGAAATACGAAACCCACTAATTGGCCCCGCAATATAGCTCGCTGTTCTTCATCTAATTCAGAGAGAATATGTTCGTTCAAAATGATTTCGCCGGATGATGCTCCATCTAACCCTGCCATCAACCCTAACAGAGTTGATTTGCCGGATCCTGAAGCTCCCACAATAGCTACGGCTTCTCCCCCATCGATGCGAAGAGAAATGTCTTTCAGTATTGTCAGTACACCTTCGCTGGTATCTACTGCCTTAACTAGATTCCTTGTTTCAATCATGTTTCATTATCCGCAGACAAAACATCCAGCATTATAGTCGAATTAAATTAAAGAAGGTTGGGGTTCTTCACCTTTAGTAGATTCCTTTGTTTTTGTCGATTAGAGTACGTGCTTTGCCTAAAGCTGGTTTACCATAAGCCGGAAATGTCACCTTAGATAATTCGATGAAAGTCAGTTTTTTCAGCTTAGCAGTAGTTATTTTTGTCCTCCTACCCCGTGCAGCCTCTGCCGCAGAAGACTCTTACACCCTAATGGTTTGGGGCGACAGCTTGAGCGCGGCTTATGGATTTAGCGAAGATCAAGGCTGGGTCACATTACTTGAAGAGAAGCTCGACTTTGAAAATTGGCCTTATCGAGTAATCAATGGCAGCGTCAGCGGTGAGACTACTACTGGAGGATTGGAAAGATTACCAGCCATGCTAGAAAGCTATTCCCCAGACCTGGTTATTCTTGAGCTAGGTGGCAACGATGGTTTGCGCGGTCTACCGCTTGAATTAATGAAAGCTAATTTGAAATCAATGGTTGAATTGGTTCGGGCCGATGGCGGCGAAGTTTTGTTAGCCGGCATTCAAATTCCGCCTAACTATGGCCCACGATACACAGAGCCATTTTTTGCCGTGTTTGGAGAAATCGCGGAAGAAGATTCTTTACCACTAGTACCTTTCCTAATCGATGGCATTCCGCAGCAACAAGAATTAATACAAAACGATGGCATTCACCCTAGGGCTGAAGCACAGTCTATGATTTTGGAAAATGTCTGGCCCTATCTGGAGCCGATGCTAAAGAAATCTTAGCTAGCATAGGCGGCAAGAGACAACTGAATGTTGTCTAATTCAACTAACTCGAATCCTTTTTCTGTATACCAGCGACGCAAAAATCGATGCAGCTATCTTGCAATGCCACGGTGTTAGGAGTTTAATGAAATATCCTTAGTATTCAGAGACTTAGGATCATCCTTCTTGAATAACATAAGCGCCGAAAGCAGGTTACAAAGGCCCATGGCAATAAGCGCTAAGTCGTAATTTCCAACAACATCGTAGTAATAAGCCACTAGAATTGGCCCAAGAGCAGACATACCAAAAGAAAAAGGCATTGCGGTGGACCGTACCGATCCGAGATATCGTCTACCAAAAGTTGTAGCCCAAATAACTTCCTGTAATGGAAGTAATCCACCCCATCCTATTCCCATAATTAAGAAGCCTGCATAGACCAACATATCAAGTTGATAGGCCACACTAAACACGATCATGATTACTGAGAAGCCAGAAATTGCAGCACCAAGTGCAGCCAACTTTTTTGGATTGTATTTATCGATTAAATCTCCCCAAAACGGTTTACTTAAAAATGCAGGTACCGACGCTATTGAAATCATGGTGGATGCAATAAAGCGCGAATAACCAGCATCAGTCATTAAAGGGATTGTCTGAATCAACATGGTAGTAATCGAAATTTGAAACAAACCAAATGCCAATACCAAAAAGTAAAAACTAGACGTGCGCATAGCTTGGGCGCGGGTCATGGATTTTTCGAAATCTGCTTTTGCTGCGTCTCCATGGCCGGAGTCCATTTCGTCTTGGGATTTTCCATCGGGATGTAACTGATAATCTTCCGGCCTTCTTCTCACCAGAACTGCCATTGGTAATGTAACCAATACAGTTGATAGACCAAGAATTCGCCAGGATTCACGCCAGCCAAAAATATCGACTAACCAGGTGGCAATCGGCGGCAGCATTATCCCGCCCAGTGAAATTCCCATTCCAGCAATAGCAACTGCCCTCCCTCTTCGCTCTACAAACCATTTGCCGAGACTTACATTTATTACAAGATTCCCAATCATGGCAGCGCCCATGGTGAGAATTACTCCATTGATAATCCACCATTGAACCAAATTGTTAATACTGCCCAAGCTGAAAGTGGCAGCAGCAAGTATGAATGCCCCAGCTACAATAAAGGGCCGACCGCCATAACGATCGATATGGGCGCCGATAATAAATCCGGTAAACGCCATAACTATTTGGCCAATGGAACGGGAAGCTGAGAATTCTGCTCTGGACCAGCCGAATTCCTCTATCATTGGGATCATGAAGGATCCCACGACATAATTGGCCATCCCAACTGCAACAAACTGGGTAACAAATCCGGCCACAACGATCCAATAGCCGCAATAAATACGGTTATTTGAGAGAGACAAGGGGTTAGACCCGCTTTGAAAAGAGCGAATTTTAATCTATCAGGTTTCGAGAGTATACAAAGAGAATATCGGCAACCGCTGTCAGTTTAAATAATAAGATACCTGACCCTATCATATGCACTGTAGCACCAATATCGAAATCTCTCTCTATTTGACCTCGGCCGCTAGGTATCATTCGCTAATTATGTCGGACGATGGAGTCCACTCCGAGGACACCCACTATGAGTGGCAAGTTAAGCGCTCTGGCATCTGCAAGATAGAGCGCAAGGCCTGTCATGCTTTGACCTGTCCACCACAGACACGAAAAAGACTAAGTTCCTGTAATTGCTAAGTATTGTTTGATCACTTTGGCAACTCCTTGCTCCAGGCATTCGACGATTAAGGCATGGCCTATTGATACTTCAAGAATGTTTGGAATCTGGAGAAATTTTTCCAAATTCGCCAAATCCAGATCATGGCCGGCGTTGATACCAATCCCCAATTCGCTGGCGCGAGCAGCGGTATCTGCATATGATCGCAAAACTTGTTCTTGCACAGCCGAACCAAAACTCGATGCATATTCCTCGGTGTAGAGCTCAATTCGATTTGCACCAACTCCAGCTACTTCATCGACAAGACTCGGCAGAGGATCTAAAAACAAACTACTGCGAATTCCAGCATCATGTATTTCATCTAGTACTGCTACAAGTAATTCTTGGTGTTGTTTAACTTGCCAGCCGTGATCAGAAGTTAGCTGACCAGGCCCATCAGGAACCAAAGTACATTGTGAAGGACTGACACTTAAAACTAGATCCAGAAATTCTCTTGAAGGATAGCCTTCGATATTAAATTCGATGCCTTCCTTTGGCTTTAAAAATTCACTTAACTCATAAACGTCACTTGTAGTGATATGTCGTTCATCCGGTCGCGGATGTATGGTTATACCACTAACTCCTAATTCAATTACTCGTTCAGCGAAATCAACAACATTGGGGAAGTCGCGTCCACGAGAATTTCGCAGTAACGCTATCTTATTTAAGTTAACACTGAGCATCGTCATTTGATCAAGGCCTGTTATGCAGAAAATCCAGCACTACCTTTTGAAATGTCTGAGGTTTATCTACGTGTAACCAATGTCCCGCCTGCATTATGATCTCCAATTGCGCGTTTGAAAACATTTCCAATATTTCTTCCTCTTGTCGTTCCTGTATGTAGTTTGATTGCGAACCTTTTACAAATAAAGTGGGTTTACTAAACGGAGTGGAGGCAGTGGGTTTTTCTCGTAACCGATGATAATTATTTTCGATCGATTCCAGATTCAACCGCCAACTGTATTTCCCCTGATCATTTCTAACGAGATTTGTTAACACGAATTTGCGTGTAGGCTCATCCGAGATGTAATTTTCAAGAAATTTCTCTGCATCTAAACGACTTTTAGTTTCATCAAAATTTAAAGCTTTCATTCCTTCGATTATTTCAAAGTGTCCATCTGCCTCTTCTACATAGGCTACCGGGGCTATATCAACGACCACTAGCTTATTTACTTTGTCTCCCTGGGATAGTGCCAGCTCCATGGCCACTTTGCCTCCCATCGAATGCCCAATAAAGTTCGCTGACGGAATGTTGCAGTGATTCATGAGCTCGAGTACATCTTCAGCCATTGCGGGGTAATTTAGCTCACTGTCATGAAATGATTCGCCATGGTTTCTTAAATCAACCCCGATAACAGAATAGTGCGCGGCCAGAAATTTGCTGTGGGCACCCCAGTTGCCGAGACTGCCGAATAAGCCATGCAAGATCAGAAGAGATTCACCCTCATGGGAATACTGTCGAAAATTTAGCAGCATGCTCTCAGAGTGATTCCAAAATTGCCACAACATCTTCATGATGAGACTTGGTTTTTACTTTGTCCATGACGTGTACGAGTTTTCCATTTTTATTGATGACGAAAGTTGTGCGAATTATTCCCATAAACTCTCGGCCCATGAATTTCTTCAATCCCCACACACCATATTTTTCTGCGATAGCATGGTCTTCATCTGACAACAATACGAAGTTCAGCTCTTCCTTTTCTTCGAACTTTTTAAGACGAGCCACCGGATCAGGAGAAACTCCGAGTGACACCGCACTGAGTTTCGCTAGACCTTCTTTACTATTCCGAAGTCCACAGGCCTGCACTGTACATCCAGGCGTCATTGCTTTGGGATAAAAGTAGAGAACAACATTCTTCTTGCCCTTAAAGTCTTTCAGGCTCACTTTATTTCCATTCTGATCCCGCAAGGTGAATGCGGGCGCTGCGTTTCCAATCTTTAGAGTTACCATTACTTTTTCCAACCTTTTTCTACATCAATATAAAAATTCCGATCGATTATGTTACTAATCCATTATTTCGCGCATTCAAACTATACCGGATTAAAAATATCGCTATTCCAAAAACCACCATATAGAACTTGGCAGGTGCTTCCGCAGCAGCTCACAACAAGTCAGTCATTAGAAATATTGATCGCTATTCTGCCAGGAATTGAGCAATCACTTCTCGGCCCATGGTCTACTAAACAATTTATGCCAACATTCCAACCAAATTCAAGAGGATTGCTCCACTTGCTATCCAATAAAGGGGCTTTGGAGTCGTTGTTGAGCTTTCGCTTGTTGGTTGCTCACTATTAGTTGTTTCATTCATGGGATACCTCCATAGATATAAAGAACCCCACCCCACATCAAAGTATGTTGCTTTGTAGTTTTGATTTGTACTCTTGGTTTGTACTACGAATAACTTTCTTTTGTTAACATCCGCTGCATGCAAAAACCAATGTCCATCGTCGTTCTTACCGGAGCAGGAATTTCTGCCGAATCAGGCATTGAAACATTTCGCGCAGCTGACGGCTTATGGGCCAATCATCCTGTGGATGAAGTAGCAACTCCTGAAGGATTCGAGCGCAATCCGCAACTGGTTTATCAGTTTTATAATCAACGGAGAGAGCAACTTCTTTCTGACGATATCAAACCAAATGCTGCCCATACCGCATTAGCAAAATTTGAGCACGACTTCGATGGGGCTTTCCTGCTGGTAACTCAGAATATCGATAATTTGCATGAGCGAGCCGGCAGTGAGAATGTCTTACACATGCATGGCGAGCTACTGAAGATGCGCTGCTTAAATTCGAAAATGATTTTTAATATTCGTGAAAGCTTCGACTATGACACTCACTGTCAGTGTTGCCGCTCACATGGAAATCTGCGGCCTCATATAGTTTGGTTTGGCGAAATGCCCTTTCACATTAATAAGATCAACATGGCTTTAAAAGCCTGTGACATTTTTGCCTCCATTGGCACTTCAGGCAACGTCTATCCAGCGGCAGGCTTTTACCAAACGGCAAAGATTCGCGGAGCGCACACTGTAGAGCTCAATTTAGAACAGACCGGTTCTTCTTTCGACACTCGTATTTACGGTCCGGCGACTCAAGTTGTTCCCGAATACTTTGAAGGAATCCTCCGCGGTTAATAACAAATAAGCTAGTTTTCAAAATTAAATTCTGAATGTAATTGAAGTCGGCAAGAGACATCTTTGATCATTACAAAGTTGCAACTCGCATTCTAGCTGCGAACTAAAACTTAACTCATCATCGGGTACTTGAGTTCGTTTTAGGCTGAGCGCTATTTCAATTTTGTTTTCGTAGATAGGAATCGTATCCCCCTCAACAGTTGTCATAGATGATTCGTTATCTGGAAATTGCGACGCATCAATGACCCAGTGCTTTTCGTCTTCTGCTAGACAAACACTGAGGGGCATATAATTAGTTAAATTTGCCGTTGGCGCTGTAACATGCCAGCCGTCAGCAATATCTATTATTAAACTTATACTTTTTCCAAGAGTGTCCGCTCCACTTATGGTTCGAGCTTTGACCTTGGCCAATCCATGGTCCATATACTGTATGGGCTCCCTATTCCCTTCATAATAGTTTGCGAGCTGTCGCAACATGCTGGTATGGCTGACAGCGTTGTTGTTAATTTCACCAACAAGCGAGCTGATGCACTGTTCAGCCCTCTCACTAAAAAGTTGTTGGCTGCCTTCTTCTAGATAAGCTGAGCGATCTCGAAGACTAATTAAACAGGCTAAAGCTGTTGCTGCCGGAGCAAATGTTGCACCATCACTGGCACTGCGAGAGCGAGTCAGTTGTGGACCCACCTGATTTGATGGGCTGAGAAAAAATCCCATTTCCTTTTCATCCCAGAAGCCATCAATACATGAACTCATTAAATTATTTGCCTGTTGTAGATATCCAATTGCAGAAGTGATATCGAAAAGGGAAATCAACGCTTCAATTAAGTTGGCATAATCTTCGAGCTGTCCTTCGATAGACGTCGTTCCATCCAAATAGATTCGCCTCAGTGTTCCATCACCATCGAGATTGTTAGAAAGAGTAAGATCAATGGCTTTTTCTGCTGCAGCAATCCAATGTTTCTGAGAAAAATAATCTCCCGCTTTTGCAAGGGAAGTAATCATTGCAGAAGACCAAGCAACAATTAGCTTGTCATCCCTTAGTGGATGGATGCGCTGCTCACGAACTTGATAGAGCTTTTTCAAAATCGAATCCAGTTTGTTTTCAAATTCTGGTCCAAATTGCTCTTCATGATCAGCAAAAGTTTTTGAAAAGTTTAAGATATTAGACCCTTCAAAGTTTCCTGATTCGCTGACACCAAATACATCGACTATAAGCTTTGCTTCATCTTTGGACAGCGCATCTTGTAACTGTTCTACTGACCAGAGAAAGAAAACACCCTCGGCACCCTCACTATCTGCATCAGTTGCCGAGTAAAATCCTCCCTCAGGTAATTGCATATCACGCAAAACATATTCAAGAGTTTGAAAAAGAACTCGTTTGAAGAATGGATTGCCAGAGACCCTATAGGCATGCAAGTTAACGAGACTTAATTGTGATTGGTTATAAAGCATTTTTTCGAAATGGGGTACTAACCATTCAGCATCGACGCTATAACGATGAAATCCTCCAGCAACTTGATCGTAAATTCCGCCTCGACCCATGGCTTCTATGCTGCGTGAGGCAAACTCCACAGCGTTTACATGACGATGACGCTCCCCATGATCCAACATAAACAACAATAATGGCTCTTGAGGAAATTTGGGCGCCCCCGCCAAACCTCCCAGACTCCTATCTTCTCGCTGAAATAATGCCTGAGTAACATGATTATTGATTTCTGGCTCTAAGCTGGCAGCTTTTTTTCGTTCACTGAGTATCCTATCGATGGCTTCTCCAATTTTTGTCGCACTAGACTCCAGTTCATCAAATTTTTCATTCCATGCTTCTACGATTTGCTGAAGTAGCTTCATAAAGGTCGGAGGTGGAAAATATGTGGCGCCAAAAAATGGCCGACCATCATTCAACATAAAATTCGACATTGGCCAGCCACCATGCCCCGACATAAGTTGCACGCCGGTCATGTATGCCTCGTCAATGTCAGGATATTGTTCGCGGTCCATTTTGATGCTGATGAAATGCTCATTCAACACTTTCGCAATCTCAACATTATCGAAACTTTCCACTTCCATTACATGGCACCAGTGACAGGTTGAATAGCCAATCGATAGGAAAATTGGTTTATGTTCTTGTTTAGCGATTTCGAACGCTTCGCCCCCCCATGGATACCAATTCACTGGATTATGTGCATGTTGTAGGAGATAAGGTGAGTCTTCTCGAATCAATCGATTGATAAATACCGCCGATCCATCTTCATTTAGATGTTCAGTGCGTTTGTCATAGCCTCCCACTTTCGAAGCTTCTAAGTCACGCAATTCTTCTTCAATGGAATTATGGATAGGTGATTCATTCATAAGTTATTCTTATATCTTTCTTCGGGCTTTCAAATGTAATTGATATGATTTTTCCGCAGGTATTCATCCTTTTTAAAGAGGAGCTAGCCTATATTAATTTTTATAGCTTCGATAGTTGGTAGTAACTCGAAGGTGTTTCTATACTAAATAATGGAGCAGGACTGAAAATAGTATGTGTTTTTTAAACAAGGATTGTTATGCAAAGCGTAAGAAAATCT
>JBJLER010000062.1:0-6739 GCA_045565735.1 Pseudohongiellaceae bacterium | reverse complement strand
GAATACACAAGTTTACTGTATATACCTGGCCGACCACCATTTGATCTCTGGAATAGAGAGGCGGCTCGTGGTTTGAAACTCTATGTGCAACGTGTTTTTATCATGGATGATGCTGAACAATTCCTACCTCTTTATTTGCGCTTTATGAAAGGAGTCATCGATTCGAATGATATTTCTTTAAATGTCTCTAGAGAAATTTTACAAAAAGATCCAGTTGTTGATTCTATGCGTAGCGCATTAACAAAACGCGCTTTAGATATGCTCAGCAAGCTACGTAAAAAAGACAAGGAAAAATATAATGGGTTCTGGAAGCAGTTCGGTCAAACTATGAAGGAAGGGCCTGCCGAAGATTTTACTAATAAAGAGAAAGTAGCGAAGCTACTGCAGTTTACTACTACGCATTCAGAAAATGATGATCAGGAAGAGAATTTTGAAGAGTATGTTTCTCGGATGCAGGAGGGGCAAGAGAAAATTTACTATGTCGCGGCTGAATCATTAAATGCAGCGCGAAACAGTCCCCATTTGGAGATCTTTAAAAAGAAAGGAATCGAAGTAATCTTGATGCACGATAGAATCGATGAATGGTTAATGGGCCATCTGCATGAATTTGATGGAAATCAATTTCAGGACGTTGCTCGAGGTGAACTGGATCTTGGTAAACTCGAAGAGAAAAAAGACAAAGAAATACAAGAAAAAACTGAAAAAGAATTTTCTGATTTAGTTAACAGAATCAAAGAGAAGCTTGGCGAGAGAGTTAAAGAAGTTAGAGTGACGCATCGTCTAACAGATTCGCCTGCATGTCTTGCCATAGATGAGCATGACATGGGCTCACAAATGCGCAAGATCATGGAAGCATCCGGCCAAGCTGTGCCGGAATCGAAACCAATCTTTGAAATTAATCCTGGCCATCCCTTAATGGTAAAACTGGATAGAGAATCGGAGGGGGAGCGCTTTGGAGATTTGGTAACCATATTGTTTGGACAAGCTAGTTTGGCAGAAAGTGGCCAGATTGAAGATCCTGGTGAGTTTTCTGCGCGCTTGAATAAGCTACTACTGGAGTTAACTGGATAAAAGTGGTCAGCTACATCTGCTCTAGGGTTTCGATACCTAGCAGATCGAGTCCCACACGCAGTGTTTCCGCGGTCAATGAAGCGAGTGCTAGTCTAGAGCGTTTTACAGTTTCGTTAGCCTTTAGGATAGGGCAGGCTTCATAAAATCTCATAAATAACCCCGCCAGTTCATACAAGTAATTGCACAACTGATTAGGAAAGCATTCATTGGCTACTGCTTGCACAATTTCGTCTAATTGAAGAATCTTTAATAACAGTAGACGCTCTTCTGGTTCTGAAATCGATTGAATGCTTTGCTCAAACCCTTGAGCTTCATCTTTTCGTAGAATTGATTTTATTCTTGCGTAGGCATACATTAGGTAAGGCGCAGTATTCCCTTCGAAAGCGAGCATCGTAGACCAATCAAAGACATAGTCTGAAGTTCTGTTCTTAGAAAGGTCGGCATACTTCACTGAAGCAATGCCGACTTTTTCTGCTATCTGCTGCCGCGGAGATTCATCTAAATCTGGATTCTTTTCTGAAACGAGATCGTAAGCCCGCCGCACTGATTCGTTGAGTAAATCGATCAATTTAACAATGTCGCCTGAGCGTGTCTTAAACGGCTTTCCATCACTACCCATCATGGTGCCATAGGCAATATGTTCGAGAGAGATTTTTTCTGAGGCGATGTTTGCTTTTTTCGCAACCGCAAAAACCTGTTGAAAATGTAATGACTGTCTTCTATCCACAACATAAAGGGATCGATCTACATTCCATTCGTCCGAGCGTAATCTAATTGCTGCCAAATCTGTTGTTGAGTACAGATAGCCACCATCGGATTTTTGGATTATTACTGGTAACGAGTCTCCATCTTTGCCGACGAAGTCAGAGAGAAAAACGACTCTTGCACCATCGGACTCCGATAGTAGTTCTTTACGATTTAGGGTCGCCACGATGTTTTCCAAATCGTCATTATAACGACTCTCTGCATCGAGATCGGCACGAGTAAGTGTGACGTTTAACTTGTCATAAATAGTTTCACAGTGAGCAAGGGATTCTTCGATGAACTGCTTCCATACCCGGTTATGTGCAGGATCACCACTTTGTAATTGAACAACGCTTTTCCTTGCCGTATTGGCAAATTCCTTATCAGAATCGAATCGATCTTTTGCAGAACGGTAGAACTTTTCAAGATCGGAAAGTTCTTGTGGTAATTCATTTGCTTTCTGGTTCTGAATTTCTTGCAGATAGGCGATTAGCATCCCAAATTGTGTACCCCAATCTCCAACATGATTTTGTCTTATAACTCTGTGCCCACTCTTTAATAAGACGCGAACTAGACTGTCGCCAATAATTGTGCCGCGCAAATGGCCAACATGCATTTCCTTGGCAAGATTTGGAGAAGAGTAATCGACAACAATGGTTTGTGGATTTTCTGCGGTACTTATCAATGTGTCTGGATTCGACAGAGCAATATTTGCTCTGGAAAGTAGTGCCTTGAGATTGAGCCTTATATTGATGAATCCAGGCCCAGCTACCTCAAAAGATTCCACCAGATTGCTTTTGTCATGTTCTAGTTGGTCTATTACTGACTGGGCTAATTCTCGAGGATTCTGTTTTAGCTGCTTGGCAATCGCCATGACCCCGTTAGCCTGATAGTCGCCAAATTCAAGTTTAGAAGCCGTAATGACATTGGCATTGCAATTAGCAATTCCTGTAGTTACTGACAAGGCTGACTCAATTTGTAAACTGAGTATTCGTTTTATGGGTTCCATCGTAGGGAATCTATTATATAGCGACTTAAAAAAGGGAAGGATTGTACACCATATAGAGTGAAACAGATTATTGTAGAATGCATGTGGCTCACTCTCATTAATTCTAAGAATTGGCACATGGCCTGATAACTATAAAAAACTAATGTCGATACCAAAAGAATCAACAACAGATACCAAGCAACAAGTGCAAACTGTTCGTATTACTGAAAGGCACGATGGCCAACGTGTGGACAATTTTCTTATCAGAGAATTAAAGGGAGTGCCTCGTGCTCGGGTTTATAGATTGATACGGCGCGGCGAGGTCAGGGTAAATAAGAAGCGCTGCAAGCCTGATTTCAAGCTTAGCTATGGTGATGAAGTCCGGATTCCGCCGGTGAGGAATGGCAAAGCGAGGAAATCGGACAAGATATCTCCCGGGTTGGCTCAATTACTTAGATCTAGCGTGTTGCTGGAAACTGACTTACTTATGGTAATAAATAAACCGGCCGGGTTGCCTGTCCATGGGGGTACTGGCGTGCGTTTGGGGCTTATTGATGCTCTGCGCCAGATGGACGAGGGTTGGCGTCACTTAGAGTTGGTTCATCGCCTGGATAGGGATACTTCAGGCTGTCTGGTGACCGCTAAAAAAACTAATGTTTTAAAGCTCTTACAGTATGAATTTAAAGAGAAACGTGTAGAAAAGATTTACCATGCCCTCGTTCATGGGAAATGGCCAGCAGATCTAGAAAGAATCGACGTTCCTTTGCGGAAAAACCAGCTTAGCTCAGGCGAGCGCATTGTCCAGGTCAGCAAGGAAGGCAAATCCGCTGTAACCGGCTTCAAAGTGCTAGAAAGCTATGGCGATTCTAGTCTTGTTGAAGCCAGCCCAAGCACTGGGAGAACCCATCAAATCAGAGTTCATTGCCAATACGCAGGTCACCCAATAATCGGTGATAGCAAATATGGCCCAAAATCTATTCCGGACGGACTAAAAAGCGTAAAAAAGCTCTGTCTTCATGCTGCTAGAATTAAGTTTTTAGATCCGGCTTCAGATGGATGGCTGGAACTAGAGGCGCCTTGGGATAATTTCTTTAAGAGCCTGAAGATGGAATTAGATAATTCCTAACAATTACATATGGATAGAAGATAATTGTAAGGCTAAAACTAATCGAAATAATTTTTGACACAGACCCTACCTGAGCCTATTATTGCGCGCCTATGCCAGAGAGCCTTCTACCAACCTATGTTGATACTCGTAAGGTCTTTCTGCAGCAGGAAGAGATCAGTGGTTCGGTCGCTCTCGAAAAGCTCCCAAGATTTGCAGATTCCCTGGCAGATAATCGGGGTTTAATTAATGTTGAGCTGCGATTTTCCACAAACGAATCAAACCTAAAAGTTATAAAAGGTCATCTTTCAGCCCGAGTGGAAGTTACCTGCCAGCGTTGTCTCGGGCCTTTATCAATTGAGCTGAAGGACGAAATAAGCCTGGTATTAGTTGAGGACGATAGCGCTGTGAGAGGATTAGACCCTCACTTTGATCCTTGGATTAGTGGAGAGTACAAATTAGTTTTGGCCGAATTGGTGGAAGAACAACTAATGCTGTGCATGCCAATCGTTAACTTCCATGAAAGCGAAGATTGTTTAGATACTCTGGATTACCAGAACAACGAAATTGAGCAAACGGATGGGCAATCGCAGGCGGCGACAGAGAACCCGTTTACAGTGCTTAAAGTACTTAAGAAATAGTGTTAAAAAATATGAATTTAATGGATATACAAGCATCTAATTAGGAGCTAATAATGGCTGTTCAAAAGAGTAAAGTGACCCGTTCTAAACGTAATAAACGGCGTACACACGACTCCCTATCTGGGCCCACACTGTCTACTGATAAGACAACCGGTGAAGTTCACCGTCGTCATCATGTGACGGCTGATGGATTCTATAAAGGTAAGAAAGCACTCGATCTCGGCGATGAATAATTGAGCTCCTTATCAATTTTAAGGATGCCGACTGCAAATTTGGGTAAACAAAAATAAATACGTTGTGACTACAAGTTATAGATAGTCCAATAGGCAAGGCATGCAAAAATTTGGATTCGTTTTTCCAGGGCAGGGCTCACAGAAACTAGGAATGCTCAGAGAGCTCGCTGCTCGATCTCCCGTTATTGAATCGACTTTTACAGAAGCTTCCGATGCGGTGGAGCTAGACTTATGGGAAATTTGTCAGCAAGACAACAATAATAACCTCGATCAAACTCATATCACTCAGCCGGTATTGTTAACTGCTTCGGTTGCTATTTGGCGTCTTTGGAGTGAGCTATCGACCCTAAGGCCTTCAATATTGGCAGGCCACAGTCTAGGAGAATACTCCGCACTTGTTTGTGCCGGCGTTATCGATTTCCGGGACGCGGTTAATATCGTTCATCATCGTGGGCATTTTATGCAGTCCGCCGTGCCTGCCGGAGAAGGCAAAATGGCAGCAATCGTCGGATTGGAAAACTTTCAAATCGATGAGATATGTGGCCTGGCAGAAGAAGGAGAAGGAGTAGTTTCAGCTGCTAACATTAATTCACCTGATCAGACAGTAATTGCAGGTAAAGCGGCCGCTGTAGACAAAGCAATAGAGCTGTGTAGGGAAGCAGGGGCAAAGCGGGCGCTCCCACTTAACGTAAGTGTACCTTCCCACTGCGCGCTAATGCTGCCTGCTGCTGAGAAACTCGAAGAAGAACTTGCGGAAGTACAAGTGAATGCGCCCAATATTGCCGTTGTGCAAAATGTAAACGCCGAGATAGGTGAAGATCCCGCGGAAATAAAAAAAAACCTGGTCAAGCAACTCCACTCACCTGTCCGTTGGCTGGATTGCGTGCAACTTATTCATAAAACTGGTGTCAATAAGGTGGTCGAATGTGGCCCAGGCAAGGTTTTAAGCGGATTAATTAGACGCATCGAATCTGAAATTCAATGTTTTAGCAGTGATGGCAGCGCGACGCTTGATTCTGCTATTGCTGAAATGTCAGGTTAATAGTCTGAAACATAATCGAAAGGAGTAGTATTGAATGGGCGAGTCAAAGATCGCTCTAGTAACTGGAGCAAGTAGAGGTATCGGAAAAGCGATTGCATTGGAGCTTGCTCAACAAGGTTGCATTGTTATAGGTACAGCGACCACTGATACAGGCGCTCATGCAATAAGTGAATACTTAACTGCTGCTGGTATGACTGGTCAAGGACTTAGCGCGAATGTTTCCGTTGATAACTCTGTTGAAAAGCTCATAGAAACAATTATTGATAAGTACGGCGCGCCAGAAATTCTTGTAAATAATGCAGGAATAACTCGCGATAACTTGTTAATGCGAATGAAAGATGATGAATGGCATGAAGTTATTGAGACCAATCTTGGTTCAATGTATCGCGTTACCAAGGGATGTTTGAAAGGAATGACCCGGGCACGCTGGGGCAGAATAATTAATATTTCTTCCGTTGTGGGTTCAAGTGGTAATGCAGGCCAGTCTAATTATTGTGCCTCGAAAGCGGGCGTAGAGGGATTTACGAGATCCGTAGCAAAAGAGATTGGTTCTCGAGGGATAACTGTTAACGCAGTCGCACCCGGGTTTATTGACACCGATATGACTCGTGAATTACCAGCACAACAAACTGAGGCATTGTTGTCTCAAATTCCCCTCGCAAGACTTGGCCAACCGGAAGAAATTGCATCCGTCGTTGGATTTTTAGCTTCTCAAAAAGGTGCTTATATCACGGGGGAAACAGTGCATGTTAATGGCGGCATGTATATGGCTTGATTCTTTTTTACTAAGTAAGAATCGGAGAAATTGCCTACCAGAATTTGATTAAAAATTAAACAAATAAGATGCGAATTTAATTTGTAATTTAAACATTACAACTACCCAAAATAGAGGTAAAATCGCCCCTCTGATTTATA
>JBJLER010000061.1:0-67844 GCA_045565735.1 Pseudohongiellaceae bacterium | reverse complement strand
CCTCAACTTTTTCAATTGAGTTGTAATTTATTCCGAGAGTGGATTTAATCTTAATTCAGCACCAATTGATGAACTGAGGAAATACGATGAACTCAAGACACTTAGGACTTTTCGTAATTGCTTTAACAGCTGCCATTGCGGCCCAAGCTCAGCAAAATACAATTCTGCCTGACTATCCAAACAACTACACCATGTATGAAGATCTGGTGCAGATGCCCAATGGACGGCAGATGGGATCGGGGAATGCCATCGACGTGGATTCGCAGGGCAATATCTGGGTCTTCGAGCGCTGTGGAGGCAATCAGGGAGCATGCTCTGAAAATAACGTCGACCCGATACTCAAGTTCAACCCCGAGGGCGAAATCTTAACTAGCTTCGGCGCAGGCATGTTTGTGTGGCCTCACGGCGTAGTCATCGATGATGACGACAATCTCTGGATTATCGACGCTGGGGTCATCGATGGTGAAAAAGGCAATCAGATTTTCAAATTTAGTCAAGATGGTGAAATCTTAATAGAACTAGGCGAGCCAGGCATTCGCGGCGAAGGCCCAGGTGAACTTAATGAACCTTCCGATCTAGCAATCGGGCCGGATGGCACTCTTTACATTGTGGATGGACATATTAATCCTGATTCAAATCGACGCATTGTGCACATGACCGCTGAAGGTGAGTTTATTCAGGCTTGGGGTGAGAAAGGATATGGACCATTGCAGTTCGAAGGCCCCCATGGCTTAGCAGTTGACGAACAAGGGAACATATATGTCGGAGACCGCACTAACAATCGTCTACAGATCCTTTATCCCGATGGCAGCCTCAAAGCTATTTGGACCCACTTGGGCCGGCCCAGCGGCGTGCGTATCCATGACAATATGCTTTACGTAGTCGATTCAGAATCCCGAGCCGCGGAAGGACAATATGGCTACAATCCGGGTTGGCATCGAGGTATTTATGTCAGCACTCTCGATGGAGTGATTACCGATTTCATACCTGATCCAGCACCACATGATGGAACAAGCTTTCCCGAAGGTATAGCTGTTGACGACAATGGAGTTATCTGGGGCGCAAGTGTTGGAGATCAAAAAGTTACAAAATTTGTAAGAAATTAACTACGTAAAAACAGATTAAGGAAAATCAACATGTCAGTAGAAGTAGAATTTCATTACGACTTCGGAAGCCCCAATTCTTATTTTAGCCACCGGATCATTCCCGGAATCGAAGAAAGGACTGGAGTAAAGTTTAAATATGTTCCGATTTTGTTAGGCGGCGTGTTTAAGGCAACTAACAATAAGTCACCGATGGAACAGTTCGCCGAAGTTAAGAACAAGAAAGAGTACCAAAGCCGAGAGATAGAGCGATTTATTGAAAAGCATAGACTCGACAAGTACACCCGCAATCCAAACTTTCCCGTTAACACTCTGCATCTAATGCGTGGCGCCTGCTATGCATTAGGCAAAGATTGGGAAAGCGACTATATCGAAGCCATGTATCAGTGCATGTGGGAACGCGGTCTTGCCATGGGTGATCCTGACGTCATCACTGATGCTCTTATGGAATATGGTTTGCCGGCTGCCGAAATTGTGCAATCCACCCAAGACCCAGCAGTTAAACAGATCCTGATGAATAGCACGACTGCTTCCGTTGAGAAAGGTAATTTCGGTTCGCCAACATTTTTTGTTCGTAACGAAATGTTTTTCGGTAAGGATAAATTACGTGATGTAGAAGAAGAAATCTTAGCGCAGCAGTAAAAAGAACCTATTTCATACTTCCTCGTGAGCTAAGTTACTGGCAAAATTCTTTGCTGGCAGGACGCATCGCGCGTTGTTCTACACAAAATAGGGCAAGGTCGCGGTCACGATAAATTATGAGATAGGCCCTAATCTATCCGATCGAAATAGCGCACCAATTCTATTGGTTCTCTAAATGAGAGTGGCTGAATAAGCATTTCTATACGAAGGCGATTGCCATCGTTTTCCAGTGTGTAAATTTCGGTAGCGAAGCCGCCATCGCGAGGGCGGGCTTCTACCACCAAGGCATCATCTTCAAAATTGCCTTCTGACCAATCAGTTCCCCCACCTTCGAAAAAGTCATTAGCAGTAGTGCGACGACGGCGACCATCGGTATGAAAAACTCGAAAGTAGTTATCTTCGTAAGTAAAATGAAACTCAGGCTCAGAAAATTCGATGGTTAGAATATCATCATAAGAAATACGATCGTATAATTCGTGTTCTGGCGGACCACCACGGTAGAAATCTTCTTGTCGGTTGAAAAAGCTCCGACCTCCATCACCGCCGCCAGCTTCGATTGCTTCTTCAACCTGATCATCTGTGTTGTCTGATAAGTCATCATTTATCACCCATTCCCCAACCATCTGCGAACCCAAATTTTCCTGAGCTGCTGGAACCGGTAACAACAGAACTGCAATACTCAGTAACGAAACCCGAGTTAACACAATCAATGATTTAGATAGTAATTGGCGAAATAAATTCATTGTGACTAATTGTTAATTTCCTTCCGCCATTCTGCAATAGCCTGTCCTATTTCATCAGGAGAGTCTTCCTGCAGAAAATGATTACCGGCAACTGTTACTTCTTTTTGATTTGGCCAGGAGCGGCAAAATTCTCTTTGAGGGCCGGTGAGAATAGCACCAGGTTCCGCATTAATGAAAAGTTTTTGTACTTCAGACTGTGATAGCCAATCTGCATAGCTTTGTACTAATTCTCTAACTTCTACTGGTTCGCCTTCGATTGGTATTTGTCTCGGCCAAGTAAGAGTTGGTCGGCGGTCTTCACCTGGATTTGTGTAAGGCCTCCTATACACAGCCATTTCATCTTCTGTTAAGTCTCTGATAATAGAGCCGGGTAGCACTCTTTCTACAAATACATTCTTCTCCAATACCATTTCTTCTCCGGCGGAAGATCTAAAACCTTGGAACACTCCTCTAGCAGCTTCTGGCCAATCATCCCAGGAAACTGGTCTTACGATTCCTTCCATGTAAGCGATACCCATTACGGATTCTCTATAACGATTCGCCCAATCAAACCCCAGTGCTGAGCCCCAGTCATGAATAACCAAGGTGACATTATTGGAAACTCCAAGGGCATCCAATGCGCCTTCCCAATAGTCGCGATGCTCTAACAAGGTGTATCTATCAGGACCAGAATCTTCCAGCTTGTCCGAATCTCCCATGCCGATTAAATCGATCGCGATACAGCGGCCTTGGTCTGCCAGATGGGGCATGATGTTGCGCCATAAATAAGAAGATGTTGGATTGCCATGCTGAAAAATAATGGGATCGCCCTCGCCCATCTCCACATAGCTCATTGTTTTTCCATTTACAGTAACTGTTTTCTTTGGATGTTCCTCGGCACTAATCATTGTGTTCCCCGGTTGTTTCAAAGAAACTCGAGCATAAACCGCAAACTTTTACATTTCAATTACGACCATTTGATCAAATTCTTACTTATTAGTATTCTCCCCTTCCACACTTAATCCAGAGACCAATAAGAAATATAGGGGAAGGCTCGAATGACAATGCAAAAAACGCCGCTGCTAATGTCTCGAATATTAGGCCGTGGCGCGATACTGGATCCGGATATTGAAGTTGTCACTCAGCAAGCTGATGGCACTCACCGACAAACACTAAAACAAACCTGGGATCGCGCTAATCAGGTTGCCCATGCTTTAAAAAACCATGGCATAGAGGTAGGTGATCGGATTGGGAGCTTTATGTGGAGCAACTATTACCACCTGGAACTGTACCAGGGTGTTCCTTCAATGGGTGTTGTTTTGCACACGTTAAACATAAGGCTTTCTCCGTCGGACCTAGAATACATCATTAATCATGCTAATGATCGGGTGATTTTCGCTGATGAGGATCTACTTCCATTGTTAGAACCTCTCTGGGACAAGATTCCTTGTGTTGAGTTGCTAGTTATCTGTCGTCATGGCGAAGGTGGCGAAAGCACTTTCAAAAATCAGATCGATTACGACGATTTTATAAAAGATCAACCGACTGAATATGACTGGCCAGAAATCGATGAGAATGCTCCTATGGGCCTCTGCTATACCTCCGGGACGACAGGCAAACCCAAAGGAGTTATGTACACAAATAGATCAACTTACTTGCATACCTTGACCGAATCCTTAACCGATTCCATGGGATTGTCTTCTTTGGACTCACTCCTAGGAATCGTTCCTATGTTTCACGCGATGGGCTGGGGGTTGCCATTCGCCGCTTCCATGTTGGGTTGTAAACAAGTAATGCCACATCGATTCATGCTGCCTGATGTATTCCTTAAGCTCATGCAAGAAGAGGGAGTCACGGTTTCGGCCGGTGTGCCAACTATCTGGCAGGGAGTGCGTGCGACGCTCGAAGCAGATCCTGATAAATACGACCTCAGCATTCTTAGTCGCATGACTTGCGGCGGCTCAGCTCCACCTTTAGAGATGATGCGTTGGTACTGGGATAAATATAATGTGGAAATGATTCAGGGTTGGGGTATGACCGAAACCAATCCTCTTGGCACCCTTTCGCGCAAGGTTTCTAAACGATCCCAGATTGGCATGTCCGAAGACGAGCAGTTTAAAAATGTCGCTAAAGCAGGCCTTGCTATGGCAGGTCTCGAAATCGAAATTTTTGACGAAGAATGGAATCGTCTACCCCATGACGGTGAAGCCGTTGGTGAACTTTGCATTAAAGGCGCCTGGATTGCATCTGAGTATTTTAACGATCCGCAACCAGACAAGTTTCACGATGGTTGGCTAGTAACAGGTGACGTTGCCAAGATCGACCCTGAGCAATACATCATCATTTCAGACCGCTCTAAGGATTTGATTAAATCCGGTGGAGAATGGATTTCATCCGTGGATTTAGAAAACCATATCGTTGCCATGCCGGGGGTTTCTCAAGCAGCAGTTGTAGCACAGCCTCATCCAAAGTGGGATGAGCGGCCGGTTGCTTTGGTTATCATGAATGAAGGATCTGAGCTTAATGCTGACGCGGTAATAGAACATTGCAGTAGCATCTTTGCTAAATGGCAATTACCGGACGAAGTTATCGAAACTGACAACATTCCTTTAACTTCAACTGGCAAGATTGATAAGAAAGCAATCAGAGCCAGACTCGACGATGAAAGTTACCAACTTCCTGATTTAAGAGGATAAAAATCTAACTAATAAAAAAGGGCCTACGGCCCTTTTTTATTCTCAATAAATTATTGCCTATCAGGATCAGTGGGAGCATATTCGACTCCCTCAAAATCGGCCCTTCTGGCACCAGCTAAAATCCCCGACAAAGCATAATTTCCTTCATGACAAGCATATTCGTAGATCAAGTCGTCACTCAGATTCAATGGCAGTTCACCGCTCCAGGGTTGTGAATAATTTTCTGAATCTTCGATTGTGAATTGATACAGAATCGAATCTTCAGCCACACGAGTGAAACTTTCGATTACTTTCATTTCACTGGAAGCATAAAAACGATGATCCAGCGATGAGCGTAAATTTTGTTGTGGATGAAAATTCGTTGTTTCCACAACCAAGGTATCGCCTTCATAGTAACCGATAGAATCACCCAGCCATGGATTCATGGAAGGTTCTTGGAATTCTCCACCCAGACGAACGATACGAGCATCATGTACCATCTCTGCCATTAGAACCACGTAGTTTTCTGTCTGCACGATTTGCGTCAGGTTATTGTAGAGCACTGGTAACTTCGGTGGCCCGGGTGATGAACCAAAACCAATGACGCAACGCTCTCCGATAGGTCTGACTTCCGGTCCATCATAGGTATTCCTGCGATCCATTGCTTCTTCGAAATTAATTCGACCTTGATCACTGTAAGGTAACTGGCCATCCGGTGGATCAACGATTATGGAAGTTCGGATTTCTCCATCAACAGTTGCTAATCTGTTCCCAGGATCCATCCAGAATGTATTGTAGCCACCAACATTTTGTCCTGCTGTCGGCGCTTCGCGATCTGGATCACTTGGACGATTGCTCGCTTCCATTCCAGCCTGAAACATAGCTTCGATGCGCAGAGCTTCTTCTTCTGATATAACCAACTGACCTTGAAAGCGACTAGCTCTTTCTAAATTCGTCTGCGTTGCAATTGACCAGATTCCTTGCAGATCTGGCACACCAAATTCAGTCTTGGGAGGTAGATAAACTGATTCCGCTGCTAGAGCAGTCAAAGACAAAAGAAATAAAAAAATTGCAAGTAATCGGCGCATTGCCTATTTCCCACTAGTACTTAACTTTAAGTACGCCTGATTATGACAGCTAGCTATTAAAATGCGAAATCTTTGCATCGATATTATTTATTAGCTTGAAGCTTACCCATTCTAGTTTGAACATAAGAATAAAATGGTGCAATTGGTACTTATGTGAATTTTAAACTTCGAACAAGATATCAGGCTAGGAAATACATTCCCTCGCAACATAGTCAGTGCTGTTTCTAACTATTCTAAAAAGAGCTGCCGAATCGCGCCGCAAACTGCTGCGGATCCCTAGGTTTGCACTGTTTACAATAGCCAGACAGTCAATCGAAGAGTCTATAATTTTAACTACTGCATAGTTTTGCAGTTTTTGCGGATTTCGGAATAATCCATCTACAGTACCTGCATCGCGAATGATAATTTGATATAAAACCACATCTTGAAGGAGCAGTCAGCGGAGAAGCGGACTAAGTAGTATGAGTAATTGGAAGCAGTTAGCAGGTGGCCTGGGTTTTATAGGCGCAATTTTTGTAATCGATACCCAGATTTTGGTCGAACCTACAGAAACCCCAGAAGGTATGATCTGGATAGAAAGCGGCTCCTTTATCATGGGTTCGGACCAGGGCCTCCCGGACGAAAGACCAGCTCACGAAGTTCGCTTAAATGGATTTTGGGTCGATAAATACGAAGTGACCAATGCCGACTTTATTAAATTCGTTGCCGAAACAGGCTACGAAACTTATTCCGAAGAAGTGAAAGACTCCCTGGTCTTCGAATCGCCTTCCCTAACGCCCGGAGAACCTGTTCGACCAATGTCTTGGTGGCGGCTGGTAGCTAACGCTGATTGGCAACATCCTGAAGGTGCGCAAGATTCAATCGAAAGAAAAGAGAATCATCCAGTGGTTCATGTTACTTATGACGATGCTTCCGCTTATTGCAACTGGTTAGACAAAGAACTGCCCACAGAAGCGCAATTTGAATATGCGGCAAGAGGTGGTCTTGACGGAGAAATTTACAGTTGGGGATCACAACCACGCCATCGGCATGAAGCAATGACTAATCATTGGCAGGGAACCTTTCCGTATCATAATGAGAACTCAGACGGACATGCCAACACCGCTCCCGTTGGAAGCTTTCCTCCAAACGATTACGGGCTCTATGACATCACTGGCAATGTTTGGGAATGGGTTTCTGATTGGTACCACCCCAACTACTACTCATACAGCCCACTAAGAAACCCTATCGGAGTGTCTATATCGGAAAGTCTGGATCCTAATGAGCCAACCCTTCCCAAGCGATCAATTCGAGGTGGTTCTTTTCTATGCAGTGAAAACTATTGCAGTGGTTTCAGAGTCAGTGCTCGCATGCCCGCTGAGCCATCATCCAGCACCAATCACACTGGTTTTCGCTGTGTAGCGAATCAAACCGGATTCTTTCGCTAGCCTCTAGAACTAAATTTCTCTCGCGATAAGCAGCTTCATTATTTCGTTGCTGCCGCCGTAAATCTTTTGTACGCGGCTGTCGGCATACATCTTGGCAATTGGATATTCCATCATATAGCCATAACCACCGAAAAACTGCAGACACTCATCGACGATTTCGCACTGCTTTTGCGTCGTCCACCATTTAGCCATTGCCGCAGTAGCATCATCTAATTTGCCTTCCGCTAACTGCATGGCACATTGATCGACAAAGGTACGGGCGAGTTTTGCTTCGGTAAATCTTTCCGCCAGTTTGAACTGAGTATTCTGAAAATCGAGTATACGTTTGCCGAAGGCTTTTCTTTCTTTCACATATTCGGAAGTGATTCTTAATGCGCTTTCAATTGCTGCACAAGCTCCAGCGGCAATAATTAATCGCTCCTGAGGTAGCTGCTCCATTAACTGAATAAAGCCTTTACCCTCAGAAGTTCCTAATAAGTTTTCCGCTGGGACTTCAACATCATCAAAGAAAAGTTCCGCCGTATCCTGGGCTTTCATCCCCAATTTTTCAAGATTTCGGCCACGTGTGAATCCGCCCTCACCTTCTGCACCGTCAGTCTCAACCATCACAAGAGAGATGCCTTTCCCGCCTTCCGATGGATCAGTCTTCGCAACAACACAGATCAAATTGGCTGTTATACCATTGGTAATGAAAGTCTTCTGCCCACTTAGTCGATAGTTATCACCATCTTTTATAGCCGTGGTTTTTACACCTTGTAGATCTGAACCAGTTCCTGGTTCTGACATTGCAATGGCGGCCACCATCTCACCGGATGCCATTTTGGGTAGCCATTTTTTCTTTTGTTCTTCGGTGCCATAAGAATTTATGTAATGCGCGCAAATGCCAGAATGCACACCGTTACCGAATCCGGTAATGTGAGCGTAGGCCATCTCTTCAACTAGAACCATTTCATGTTTGAAATTTCCGCCACCGCCGCCCCATTGTTCGGGAATGGAAGCACACAGCAATCCGGATTCACCAGCCTTTAACCAGACATCACGGTCCACATATCCCTGCTTTTCCCACTT
The DNA here is from genome assembly GCA_045565735.1 of Pseudohongiellaceae bacterium. Lineage (GTDB taxonomy): Bacteria > Pseudomonadota > Gammaproteobacteria > Pseudomonadales > Pseudohongiellaceae > UBA9145. The sequence goes on along the minus strand of JBJLER010000061.1, from coordinate 59,119 downwards.
CTTCACAACTGGCGAAAACTCTTTCTCAATGAATTTACGCACAGCATCACGCATGATGCTGAGCTCTTCATCCATCCATGGTGACTGATAACTATCTAGTAACATAACTATGCGTCCTCTTCTTAGGCCGGTAACTCGCTCATGCGTTCAATAATCATGGCGTTTGCAGTACCGCCACCTTCACAGATTGCAACTAGTCCGTACTGAGCCTCTCTGCGCTCTAACTCATGCACTAGAGTAGTCATTAGTTTAGCTCCAGTCCCACCAAGCGGATGGCCAAGTGCTTGTGCTCCACCGTTGACATTAAGTTTTTCCTGATCTGCATTTAGAGCTTTAGCCCAGGCTAAAGGTACCGAACCGAATGCTTCATTAACTTCGAATAGATCGATGTCATCGATAGAGAGGCCTGCTTTCTCCAACGCTTTTTGCGTCGCAGGTATTGGCCCCTCCAACATGATTACTGGATCTGAACCGATAACCGCCAATGAATGAATCTTAGCGCGTACCGGCAAGTTGAATTTTTTCACCGCATCTTCGTTGGCAACCATTATTGCAGCAGCACCGTCGCTAATCTGACTCGCTGTACCTGCAGTAATAACGCCACCCTCGCGTAGAGAATTTAATCCCTGCATAGCTTCTAGCGACGCTTCTGGACGAATCCCTTCATCGATATCGTGGACATCTGCACTTCCATCTTCGAGCTTGATGTTTAGTGGCACTACTTCGTCTTTAAAATAGCCACTCTCGGTTGCATGAGCTGCACGCTCATGACTGAGTAAGCCGAAGGCATCCAGGTCGTCCCGTGTTATATCATATTTCTCAGCAAGTAATTCAGCACCGTCGAATTGTGAAAACTGAATACCAGGGTATTGCATTTCGAGACGCTCACCCTTTGGTATACCACGACCATGTTCAAGTCCATCGCGGATATTGGATCCAATTTCAACAGTACTCATTGCTTCAACGCCACCACAGATGATTACATCCTGAGTTCCGGACATAACCGCCTGTGCGCCAAACTGAATCGCCTGCAAAGAAGAACCACATTGACGATCAACCGTAGTACCTGGTACTTCCAGATCAAGCCTGGAAGACATGGCTACGTTGCGACCCAAGTTATTGGCTTGGGAACCAATTTGCGAAACCACACCAAAAATTACGTCATCTACCTTATCGGTGGGAATACCAGTTCTATCAACCAGCTCATCTACCACCACAGCGCCCATATCTACTGGATGTATGTCGCTGAGTCTTCCTTTTTTTCTGCCGGTTGCGGTTCTGACCGCTCCGACGATGTATGCGTCTGCCATTTGGTTGATTCCTCTGTAAATCTATGTTTACTCCGGAGCAAAATTTAAATATCGTGCTGCGGTCTTTTCATTTCTAAATAGTTTATGATTATCGAATAGAAAATTGCTTATTCCTAAATAGCTGGCATTCGAATACCAGCATCTAGCCTAATCACTTCGCCATTTAAATAACTGCAATTAACAATGTGCGCTACTTCCTCCGCGAATTCGTCCGGATGACCAAGCCGCTTAGGAAATTGAGTAATTGCAATTAGTGGTTCTTTAACTTCATCTGGCGCCGAAGCTAATAGCGGTGTTTCAAAGACACCTGGCGCTATTGTCATTATACGAACTCCGCGCTTTGCTAAGTCTCTTGCTATCGGTAAAGTCATCGCGACTATACCGCCCTTACTCGCAGCGTAACCTGCCTGGCCCGTCTGGCCATCGAATGCTGCAATGGATGCAACATTTACAATGACACCTCGTTCCCGATCTTCAGTTTGTGGCTCATTGGTTTGCATGACTTCTGCGCAAAGCCTTAAAACATTAAACGTACCAATAAGATTCACTCGAACAATATGTTCAAACTTCTCCAGTGGCATTGGGCCATTTTTACCAACTGTTCTAGCCGCTCCACCAATACCGGCTGAATTAACATTGATGTGAATGGAACCAAAACTTTCAGTAGCTGAGGTAATCGCCTGTTTCACTGATGCCTCATCGGCAACATCACCCGATTGGTATTTTGCTTTATTTCCAAATTCTTCGGCTGCTTTTGCCAACGCTTCTTCGTTTAAATCGTATAAAAAAACGTTCGCACCTGCTGCGACAAAGTTTCTGGCTGTCGCCAGACCAAGACCGGAAGCACCGCCGGTTATAAAAGCAGTCTTGTTTTCTAAATCCATGACTTATTCGTTCCACCCCGAGTCTAAATTTTGGACGCAAAAGGATAATCTATCCATCTTTAAAAGTGAATCAGCTCACTGCCGAATAGATATCTCTAGTTCAGCTAAATGTCTGATTTCCCCTATATTTTCAAGTTTTGATCCCATATCATTCGTGGTCGATGTAGATTTTGCTAAGGAAGAGAGATGGGACCTCTGTCTGGAATAAAAGTAGTTGAGATGGCGGCAATCGGACCCGGTCCGTTTTGCTCAATGATGCTATCGGATATGGGAGCGGAAGTTATTCGAATCGATCGCCTTAATCAGAAAGGCAGTGGCCACCGCAGCAATGTCTTGTACCGCGGACGAAAGTCCATCGCGGTGGATCTGAAAAATCCTAAAGGAGTCGAAACAACGCTGGAATTAATTGATCAGGCTGATGTATTAGTTGAAGGATTCAGGCCGGGTGTGATGGAACGCCTTGGTCTAGGCCCTGAGGTTTGCTTAGCAAGAAATCCCCGACTTGTATTTGGTCGCATGACTGGCTGGGGCCAGGAAGGACCTCTCTCGCAAGCTGCAGGTCATGATATCAATTATATTTCCATTGCCGGAGCTTTAGGCGCAATGGGATATGCGGATCGCCCACCAGCACCTCCCCTCAATCTTGTTGGCGACTTCGGCGGAGGGGCGATGTATTTGCTTACTGGAATTCTTGCTGCCTTGGTTGAAAGAAACACTTCTGGAAAAGGCCAGGTTATCGATGCAGCAATGACTGACGGCACTGCCAGTTTATTAAGTCCATTTTTCGGCTTGATTGACATGGACATGTGGACCACTGATCGTTATTCCAATCGCCTAGACGGGGCTGCTTATTACTACGGTAGCTACGAATGTAAGGACGGAAAATATATTTCCGTAGGTTCCCTCGAACCTCAGTTTTACGCACTTCTTTTGGAGAAATGCAAAATCACCGATGAATCTTTTGAAGAACAACTGGATCAGGACGCTTGGCCGAAAAAGAGAGCTAAGATGGAATGCATTTTTAAAACAAAGACACGGGACGAATGGTGCGAGATTATGGAAGGTACCGATGTTTGTTTCGCACCAGTGCTAGATTTAGTAGAAGCGCCAAACCACCCACATAACAAAGCCAGAAATACATATGTGGATTTTGAAGGAGTAACCCAACCCGCTCCTGCGCCCAGATTCAGTCGCACTCAAGGCGAGATTCAATCTTCTTCTGCGCTCGCCGGAGAACACACCGATGAAGTACTCACAAAATGGGGTTTTGATGTTGATAAAATTGAAGAGCTAAAAGTGGCGGGAGCAATCTAAGATAGCAATGGAAGTAGCAGTTCTAACCCAAAGAAAATGGTGGGCCGGAGTGGTCCACAAAACGAATAGCTAAGTGATCTCAAGCTCTAGCAATCTACACTATCGAGGAAGTTACAATGGAGAAAATTCTTTGCGCGCTAGGATTAATTGGAATTTTAACAGGCTGTGAAGCCTTAACGTCACCAAATGATGGCATACCGCGAATTCGTTCTCAGGCTGATGTTAATGCCTATAACGCAACTGTTTCAGCCGCAAGTAATAGATTAGTTTGCACCCGTGAGCGAGTAGTTGGATCGAATATTCCACAGTTTGTTTGTATGACTGTGGCACAGCGAGAACGTTTAGCAGAACAAGCACGAGAAGATGTACGTCAACTCTCTGACGAACTGCAAACCGTAATCGGTAATTGATGACATTCATTGCCATATAAATGCATAGCTGAGTGGCGGCTCCTTGAGCTTGGAAAGGCAAAGGAGACAAGCCTCTCAACCAAATTTACCCGGCTTGTGACAATTAGTCTCGTTAGGCTGTTTTTAAGCTCAGACCGCGTATAATGAAGGTAACTCAATAGGGGCTATGACTGACATGATAATGGTGCAAAGCACATTTCAGTTAGATTCCGAAAACAAAGACGAAGTTATTCGATTAATGAAGAGCATGGTTCGCCTTTGCCGCCAGGAACACGGCTGCATAAGCTACGAATATTATGAAGGGGTAACAGACCCCTATCAGATCATTCTTTTGCAGGAGTGGGAAAACGCTGATTGTCTGCAAGAACATTATCAAACAGATCATATGGCAGAATTTTTAAATAAACTTGGAAAGTATTTAGACAGCCCGGTCAGCAGTCGCTCCTATGTTTCTCAGGAAGAACCTGCAGTCAGCGCACATTCAAGCGAAGATCTGCCGAAACCAGAGCAAACTATCCACTAATTAATTATCTCCTGCTTCAAATTCTTTTATAGCGTCTGTCATTTCTCGCGCCAATTCATTTGGAATAGGAAAAGTTAAGTGATACTGAGAAATCTTCCAACCTTCTCGAGTTTTAATCAGCACGCCAGTGCCCCTACTTGTGCCGTAGCTTTCACTATCCAGAATTTCATCAAACCAGGCTGAGTTTCCGTCCGGCGTTAAATTTACATGGCGATCCATGGGGTGGTAAACCCATCCGCTCCGATCACCGGCATATTCTCTAAAAACCTCTTTTGGCCAGCGTTCTGCTGCATCTGTACCTAAGAACACACCATCGTCACTCATTAAAGCGAAATAATTGTCCCAGTCACTCCTCGAAGCTGCTTCATGATAAGCATCGAGAACTTCATTAATAGCTTGCAATTCAGAGCTGATTGATTGCGCAAATGCTGTAGATATCGCCAACACATAAAAACTGAGGATTAATTTTTTCATAGTGATTGCTCTGTACTAAGTGATTCGGATTGATTTTGCGTTTGTTCAAATTCTCCTTTGCCGAGCCTGGCAAAATAGTCTTTTGCTACTTCCCGAACTTTTGGCGCTAGAATAATTGTTGAAAGCATTGTTGGTATCGCCATGGTTGCGTAAACACCATCAAATAAACTGATTACCGCATCGAGAGATGCAACCGCGCCAGCAGTTACCAGCGCCATGTACCCGTATAGATAGTACTTTTCCGTTTTAGTGCCAAATAAAAAGGCCATGCACTTGCTGCCATAATAGGAATAGGTCAGCACGGTAGTAGTACTTAACACAATAACCATTAGTAACACGAGATAAGCACCGAAGCCTGGAAACGCCTGTTCATAAGCTTGTGAGGTTAAAGTGACACCAATCGCATCTCCTTCCCAGACACCTGTGACGAGCAGGGCCAACGCAGTACAAGTGCAGATAATCAAGGTATCGATGATTGGTCCCATCATAGCTACCAGGCCCTCTCGAGTTGGTTCATTGGTTTTAGCTGCACCATGGGCGAGAGACTCAGTTCCAAGACCAGCTTCATTGGAAAATACGCCTCGCTGCACGCCAACAAGGATCACTGCTCCCAGCACACCTCCAGAAACTGCGTCGCCGGTAAATGCGTCTGTGATTATCAAAACAAACATGACTGGAATTTCGGTGATATTACTGAGCAACAACATTAATGTAATGCCAAAGTAAAACACCACCATAGTGGGAACTGCCTTGGCGGCGAAGGCGGATACCCGCTTAATTTTTCCAACCGCTATTGAAAAAAGAATTATCGACAGCGCGATTCCCATTATTAAATCAAAAGTGAAATGATTGTCAGCAGTTGCAACTCCTGCAGGAATTGCAATTAAGTCTCGAACAATTTGTACTAATTGGTTGATTTGAAACACCGGCAAAGTGCCAAACATCCCAGCAATCGCAAACATCCACGCTAACGGCAGCCACTTTCTACCCAGTGCTTCGCGAATAACATACATCGGTCCGCCCTGAAGCTTGCCATTATCATCTTTGCCGCGATACATGATGGCAAGGGAGGCGGTATAAAACTTGGTAGAGATGCCTACCAGGGCTGTTACCCACATCCAGAAAACAGCGCCGGGCCCACCCACAGTAATTGCTACAGCAACACCGGTAATATTTCCCAAGCCAATAGTTCCAGCAAGCGCAGTAGCCAGTGCGCGGTAGTGAGTAATATCACCTGCGGCTTCTGCACTCTGAGTATTATATTTACCACGGAGTAGATCATAGGCATGGCCTAGATAGCGAAAGTGCATCAATCGGGAATGCACCATAAAGAATAAACCGCCACCTACTAAGAGAACCACTAAGGGTAATCCCCACATGAAATTAGCGAAAGCGGCTAAGGCTGCTTCTATTTCTGCCATTTATTCTCCAAGGATTTATTCTTTTATTGGTGGAGCTATCGAATATTGTCGGCGAATCTAAATTTCGCAACCGGTTCTGATTCAGTTAGATGTTCCACAAAGTAATCCCAGCGACGTTTCATAAAATAGCGCCTGTTGCCAAAACCATGTCCAGCATTTGGCAATATCACTAGATCGAAATCTTTTTCAGCTTCAATGAGTGCTTCAACAACCAATAAGGTACCAGAAGGATGTACGTTGGTGTCCAGCATGCCATGAGCAAGCAGTAGCTTGCCTTGCAGTTCGCCTGCCAGTAACTGATTTGCTTGATTGTCGTAGTTAGTAAAAAGAGTTGCTGCACTATTTCCACTGCTTGTAGGGTTTGCTTCTAGATAGGTTTCCAACAATCCCTGCCATTTTTCTCCCCAATCGTCTTCATAATTACGATTGTCATGATTCCCGGCTCCAGACACTGCCACCTTATAAAAATCCGGGTAACGAAGAATTCCTGCAGTTGAAGCGAACCCCCCTCCGGAATGACCCCAGATACCGACTCTATCCAGATCCATATAAGGATGGCGCTCTGCTAATTGCCGAATGGTCGTAACTTGATCTGGAAGTCCATTGTCACCCATGTTGCCATAGTAAGCATCGTGAAATGATTTGGACCGGCCAGGCGTCCCCATAGCATCTACCTCAACTACGATGAAACCAAGTTCCGCAATTGCTTGCTTGTCATTGCGAGAAGCACGGAATGAACGACTGCCCACACTGCCACTCTGTGGGCCAGGGTAAAGATAATTCAACACCGGGTAGTGCGCGGATGCGTCGAAGTTTGACGGTCTATACATCAATCCAAATAAATCTGTCTGCTGATCTCTAGCTTTTACACTGAAAGGAATAGGCTCAACCCATCCTGATGCAAGCAGAGCAGAAATGTCTGTTTCTTCTAACTCCATCAGCACATTGCCATTGGTATTTCGTAGAACGGCATTAGCTGACTGAGTCGGAGTGGAGTAAATGTCAGTAAAGTAGTCGCCTGAGTTTGACCAGGTAATCATATGATGCGCGGGTTCTGGCGTTAATAGCTCTAATTCCGATCCATCAAAATTTATTCGATAGAGATAATGGAAATATGGATTTCCAGGCTCGCGATTGGCAGCAGTAAAGTAGAGTTTGCGATTCAATGCATCTACTTTTTCTACATCTAATACACTCCAGTTCCCAGTTGTAATGCGCTGCTTAAGTTCACCAGTTTCTAAATTATGTAAATAGAGATGGGCCCAATTATCCTGTTCAGAGAACCAAATAAACTCATTGCTATCGTGCAGCACGCGCCAGTTCTCATCACTAAACCCGGATTCAAAGTAGGTCTCTACCGACTCCGTAAAGACATCCCGTACTTCGCCGGTTTCAATATCGGCGACGCGCAATTGGGCAATTTTGTGATCTCTGCTTGAAGAAACGAAAGTAAGGTCGTTGCTATCGTGACTCCATTCAACATCAAGAAAGATACCGCCTCTTCCAGCAACATGGTCGCTAGTCGTAGACCTGTGGGGGTCAGGTTGCATATTTAACTGAACAATTCTTGGCTCAGGATCCAGATGGATCACAATTCTTTCTATCATAAAAATGTGATCATCACCCGGTAGCGGATACTTCCATGCATCCAGTTCTGGATGACCAACCTGAGTCGTATAGAGATACATCTCACCTACCTGACGGCCATCGTGTCTAAAGGTCGCAATTTTGTTGGAATCCGGCGACCAGAGCAGAACAGGCCCATCGCTTCGTAACCAACCTGCGTTATTCGTTGCGTAACCGTAGTTCTCAATTCCATCAAATGTGAGCTGAGTTAGCTCGTTCGTGCTGGTGTTTCTTATCCAAAGATTGTGCTCTTCAATAAAAGCAGCTTTACTTCCATCGGGTGATAAAAATTCGTTCGGTGTGATTACAGCTAACTCTTGTAAATCCTTATTGGAAAGGTTGTGCTGATAACTTCGATTTTGAAAATCAAAATAAAGCAGCTCATTGTCTGCATCTATCTCTAAATTTGTGAGAATTAGGTCATTAGAATCTACTTCCTGGTTCGTAATTTGAGAGATAGTCGCTGCAAGCTGAACTCCATCAAAAAGCGTTTGCTTGGATTGATCAACAAGATTAGCAACAATGAACTCAGAACCGAGTGCGGTAGATCGTCTGTAAATTAACTGGTCCCCTTCCTGCCAATATTGAGCGAGAATGTCATTTTTTACTAGCCCCGCCGTATTTGCAGAGAGAAATCCTTCTGCTCGCCGGTAATCTTCAATCCCCAAATTAGCTGCTTGGTCAGTTAGTTCATTATTTGCCTCTGGGGCACAGCCAAGCAATACCGCGCTGGCGATGAAAGCAGAGACGCCGGGAATTCTTGAAGCTTTCATAAATACTCCATTATTACTGTATTACGGATGATGCCGCTTGAATTCTACCTCGAACTCAGGCGTCTGCATCAATTGCAATGAAACAATTAGAGTAAACTATCGAGGATGAGATTAGTTGAATCGACGATGCGCTCGTCTCGAGGTCGCAGATCGGGATCGAAACTAACATCAGTTAGATGTTGTAAGCCCTGGATATATCTAACCGCGATCTGATTAGCCTGTTCGTCTGTAAACTGCTGGTCCTTCTCTTTAACCATGCCCCTTGCGAATTCTTTGGAAAAAGACACAGGCTTGCCATCACGAGTTAAAAGCGCACCGTTATCGTCCAGTTTCCAGAAACGGGAAGAATCCATGGTATATAGCTCGTCAGCTGAAACGATTTCGCCGCTGGTGTTTATGCCATGTTCGGTTTTGGTATCCACCAACACCATACCCTTAATGGACAAGTAATGAGAAATCATGCCAAAGGCCATAATCGAGGTGTTGCGAATTTGCGCATACTGCTCCCGGCCGCAAACACCCTTGTCAATTAGAAACTCCACATCGATAGTTTTATCGACTTTGTCTTTAGTGCTGGGTGTGTCCATCAAGTAGGGCAATACACCGTTCGGTTCTACAGAAGAAATCGCTAAGGTATGACCTGCATAGTTGAGAATTTCGTCTCCTTGCTCTTTTGCAGCCAACCAATGTTGATACAGAGAGGTACTGGTCGAACTTTCTGCCATATATAAACGCAGTACGTTTTCCAGCATGATCAGATTAAGATTTTCTGCAGGAATTACGGTGGAGCTGGGCAAAAGACCTTCAACATGAAATTGAGAAGATCCTAAAACGTCTTTGACCAAATTCAGCATATGGTCATGATTAAACGCCAGCACCTGGTCTTTAAACGGAATCGCTCCGCGATTGACATCATGGGTCGATATTCGATTGTTGCGGAACATTAGACGAATCGGCTGTCCTGCTTTCGTAACCAGTCTATCGCAAAAAACGGAATCGGAAACCTTGCCTTCCAGAACAGTTGCCCCTCTCAGACGAGGCATGTCACCGTCCTCAATAATCTGTTTAATGGGCCTGCCCTTGTTAACTATGGCGCCGTGCTCAGTTACTAAATCGCGAATTTGCTGTTCGTCTAACATAGGAATTTATTCTTCTGTCCCTGGGAATTGGAAAAGAGACGAAGAATAGATGAAGACAGAATTGACTACAAGATTTGCCGGTCACAGTAGTATGAAATTGGCAATTACATTATTTTGGTAGCACCGGTTGGTGGATCCACTCCTACCCCAAACGAAGACTATGATCTAACGGTCACACCAAGTAACTTTCAAGCACCGCTGAGCTCGTTCAACGTGTCTGGCAAGACGATATCGGTGCCGCCTTTTATTCGGTGCATGAAGGTAGCGAAGGGGTTCTTTATATTGAATTACCGAAGGATGGCAGCGCCTGGAAGGCATACCTGGGTGGACGCCAAAACAATGTGGCGACCCTGGATCAGGTGGTCGGCCTGGTAGCTTACGTCTAGAGCTGACCTTTATTTCAACAAACTCATTGGAAGCCCGTTATCTTTCCTGTCAAACCGAACAGGGCGGGAGTTGCTCCGCCGCAAACGGTGAGATGATTTATACCGCAACATTTATCTATGGTGATTGAAGAACGACTTTTCCCTCGAGAAGTTTTTCACAGCGCTTTTGGTCATAGCCAAGAGACTGTAAAACGATAACGGTATGCTCTCCAAGTTGTGGCGCAGGAGTCCTTACACTTGCCGGGGTCTCACCAAAGCGGGCGGCAGGTCGTGCCTGCCGAACTTCCCCGAAACCTTCCTGTTCTTCGCGCAAGATTGTGCCGCTCTCCACAATCTGAGGGTGATCGAGAAGATCCCTTCGATCTAACAAAGGCGCACAAGGAACATCAGCGGCATCCAATTTTTCAAGTAAGTCTGCTGTCGCTCGTTTACTGACTTCTGCTGCTATGACTTCGCGGCGCAATTCGGCATTTTTGCGGCGGGCTAAAGCCGTACTAAAGCGCTCATCATCGATTAGATCTTCCCTATCTAAAGCACTGCAAACTGCTTGCCATTCCTTGTCGGAAATTATACTAATCGTCATATAACCGTCTTGGGTTTCGTAGATTAAATCGATAGAAGAATAAGTTCGTTTAATATCCATTTCCTGCTCGGCAAATACCAAACCCCCCATACCTTCTGGCCAAAGGAAGGCGATAGTTGCTTCCAGCATTGAAATCTTTATGTGCTGCCCTTCCCCGTACCTCTCACGGTGGAACAAGGCACTGGAAACAGCTTGCGCCGCGGTTAAAGCAGAAACCTTATCGGCAAGAATTATTCGAAACATATTAGGTCGCTGGGTTTTTCGATCGGCTTGAATATCGGTCGCACAGGATAGGGCCTGGACAATAGGATCATAGACGCGCTTGTGAGCATAGGGGCCCTTTTCACCAAATCCACTGATAGAAACAAATATAATGCCACGATTAACTTTTCGTACTTCCTCCTCGGGAAAACCCATTCTCGCCATTGCTCCCGGCCGAAAGTTTTGCAAGAGTACATCCGCATCCTTGATTAAGTCCCAAAGAATTTGTTTCCCCAACTCGGTTTTCAGATCTACTGCCAAAGATCTTTTATTTCGATTACAGGAATAAAACCCAGGATTCAAACCGTTGTGGGTCTCTCCTAAATGACGAAGCTGCTCTCCATGAATGGGTTCGACTTTTATAACATCCGCCCCCTGGTCTCCAAGCATCATTGCAGCTACTGGTCCCGAAACCATGCTGGTTAGATCTAATACTTTGATTCCTTCTAAGGGTCCCATACCTGACCTCAACTATTTTTGTTGGTTAACTTTGTTTGCTTTTATATAAGCTTTGCGTTGAACAATTCGCACTCGATATTGTTCGAGCTCTGACTCCAATTCTATTTCGTAAGCATTAACCCAGTTTAAGCAAGTGGTTAGAAATATGTCCGACAAACTGAAGCTTTCATTCAAAACATACTCTCTGCCGCGCATGTGCTTGTGAATGACATTGAGTTGTCTTTTTACATATGCTCCCGCTGCTTCCACTGCCGCGGGGGCCTCCCCATAAATAGAAGCCAATGCTCCATGACGGCGCATGACATAGAGACTGGTCTCATCGAGCTCACCATAAATGAAGGCAAGCCATTCGTCTTCTTTAGCCTGCGCTTCAATGGTGCCGGGTGTTTGTAATGCACCCGTACTACCGTATTTATTGATCAGATACCGACAAATGGCAATAGTCTCTGAGAGTTTTAAGTCGCCGTCCATACAAAAAGGCACTTTCTGTTTTGGATTGAGCTCGGTGTATTCCTTGGTTTGAGTTTCACCGGTGCGCGGCCCAATAGGTTTTAACTCGTAGGATAGTCCCAGCTCTTCTGCTACCCAAATCGGTCTAATGGTCCTAGCGGTGCCGGCTCCCCAAAAAGTCAGATTTGAACATTGTTGTTTTGAATTCAATTGCTACTCCTCAAGCAGGAGCACATGATACTGGTTCAGTAAGGGGTGACGAAAGTGAATCTAAATGATTAATACATCGAATGGATATCTTTTTGAAATCGCCAAGCCTATTCGCTATAGCCGCTTAAAGTGCGGGTATTACTGGAATACCTGATATTTGAAAACAAAAAGGCAGCTCTGAAGAACTGCCTTTCTAAAATGGTGCCGCCACCAAGAGTCGAACTCGGGACCTGCTGATTACAAGTCAGCTGCTCTACCACGGCTGAGCTATAGCGGCTTCGTTTCAATCTTAGACCAAATCGAGGCGCGCATACTACAAAAAATTAGATGGTGGTTCAATAGCACTAAGTGGTGGCTTTGCTCTATACGCCGGTGGTGCGGCGGATAAGGAATGCCAGTTCGATCCAATGGCAAGATGCGGCAGAAATTGCTAACACAAGGGGCATTGCAATCACTAACACATTTATCACAGCAATTCCCAATACATTGTCGAGAGTAATTAAACTATCAAGATTTCTTTGCATGAAAAAATGTAGAACGGCGTAATGCACAAGATAGATCGAATAACTTACATCACCCAAACTCTGAGGTCGCCTTTTGGATTTTCATTTACTCACAATAGGCAAAACTCTTACTTGCAAAGAAAAATCCAAAAACGCTTCGCTTGTTTAGCCTGTTTTTTGCTGTAAACGACCATCTAGCGCAATATGCGGGCATGAACAACGGAAATGAAGAATACTAAGTTAAACCGTATTTTGCTAAAGTATTCACTGACTTAGGTGTGAAATAATTAAATTCTAGGGTTAGGTTTCGAAGAGAAATCAGGCAAAGCTGGTGAACATTTCTCCATCAATACAAGAATTCTTTCAAATGATGGCTCTGTGGGGTTGGATCTGGGTTATTCCCATTCTAGAAAGGCTTTTCCCCCTTAAAGGGCAGAAGTTCATCCGGCCCGGAATGATCAATGACCTGATTCATACTTATCATCGTGTCCATCTCTGGAGTTTTTTAAATGCTTCCCTTATAGCCTGGCTCGCTACCTATGCCCAGGAACAAGGGGGTCAGGGATTATTTGGAAGAGGCGCATTGATTGACGCCCATTGGTCTATTACTGCCTTATGCGTAATGTTGTTTGGGCATGTCTCATTCTATGTAGCGCATTATGCCTGTCATAAAATTCCAATGCTGTGGCAGTTTCACAAAGTTCATCACAGTTCTCTAAAACTGGACTCATTTTCTACCAGCCGCTTTCATATTTTTGATAAAACATTATTCGCCGCGCCTTACTTAATGCTCGTCACTTACTTTCAACCAGATCCGGGAATTGTATTTCTCTTTGTTTCCTTAAATGATTTTTGGGGACGATATGGCCATGGCAATATTAAGGACCCACACTGGATTGGATATTTCTTGAGTAATCCAAAATTCCATCGTTGGCATCATTCAAATCATCCGGAAGCTATCGATAAGAATTTTTCTGCTGAATTTAATTTTCTTGATTGGATTTTTGGCACTGCCTACTATCCAAAAGACAAAATACCGGCAGATTTTGGTTTCGAAGGCTACAGCAACAATATTATCATTCAGCATTATCAACCATTTGTCGATTGTTATAATATCGTTAAGAACAATGGCTGGATAGCACTTCTGCACAAACCCAAACAAACTGAAACCGACGGTTTGGAAATAGCAAACGATTAGTCTCGACATGACCAACCCAACTGAGTCTGCTGCCTGGAATGATCTCTTACGCCTTTGTGCTGATTTTAAGCATGAAGATTTTCGCCTTGCCCAGTTATTTGAGGACAATGATCGCTTCTCAGAGTTTTCAGTCAGCCATGAAAACTTGCTTTTTGATTACTCGAAGAATTTTTTAACCACTGAAACTATAGATACTCTTATTCAGCTAGCCAAGGAAATGGGGCTAACTGACGCAATCAATGCAATGTTTGCGGGAGAGAAAATCAACATCACTGAGAATCGCGCCGCACTCCACTCAGCTTGTCGAATTCCAGAAACAAAAAACTCGAATACAGAAGTTGTTAGTTGCCTAAAACAAATGGATTCATTTGTTACCGCGATTCATTCCGGTGAATGGAAAGGTTACTCGGGGAAAAAAATTACCGACATTGTAAATATTGGCATCGGTGGTTCTGATTTAGGTCCGGCATTCGTTTGTGATGCCCTTTCGAGTTTTTCTACAAACGACATAAAGCCACATTTTGTTTCTAACGTGGATCCTACTGATCTTGATAATGTCGTTGCGGGTTTAGATCCAGCAACCACATTATTTATTGTCGCGTCTAAGTCATTTAATACCCTAGAAACTATCCAAAATGCCCATGCAGCGAAGAACTGGTTGCTGTCTCAGTCCGCCCCCCCTGATTGTATAAGAGATCATTTCGTTGCAATAACAATGAATTCTGCAGCAGCATCAGAATTTGGTATACAAGAAAAAACCCTCTTTCCGATGTGGGAATGGGTAGGCGGTCGTTATTCTTTATGGTCAGCGATCGGTCTGCCTATTGCTCTTTCCATTGGTATGAATAATTTTCGCCAACTACTTGCCGGCGCCCATTCCATGGATAAGCACTTTCATTCTGCAGAGCTCCGTAAAAATCTTCCGGTAATAATGGGGTTGCTCACAGTTTGGTATACAGGATTCTTCAACGCCCGCAGTCATGCTGTTGTTCCATACAGCCAGAGGCTTCAACAGTTCCCTGCTTACCTGCAACAACTGTATATGGAAAGCCTTGGCAAAAGTGTGAATAAGAATGATGGGCCAGTAACTAGCAACACAGGTGATGTATTGTGGGGTACTGTCGGTACGAATGCTCAACATTCCTTTTTCCAACTATTGCATCAGGGCACAGAATTTATTCCGGTGGACTTTCTCGGTGTTATAAAACCAACGAGTGAAGGAAGCGATGCTCGTCGAAGGCAACAATACTTATTGGCGAATTGCTTAAGCCAAAGTCTGGCGCTAATGCAGGGAAATAATGATTCTTCGGATCAACATAAAAAAACCCAGGGAAATAAACCAAGCAATACACTTCTTATAAATGAACTTAATCCTTATAACCTTGGCAGTCTTATTGCTCTTTATGAACATAAAACTTATGTACAAAGCGTAATTTGGAACATCAATGCATTCGATCAATGGGGAGTTCAATTAGGGAAAGTGCTCTCAAACGATGTATTCAAAGCTATAACAGAATCAGGCTCGAATATTGAATTCGATTCATCCACAGCTTCGCTAATTAAGCAAATTGGCGAACTCCTTAATGATTAACAATGTCATCGAACATAAAATTTCGCATTGGAACCATAAAAGAGGATGAATGGATGTTTGATTTGTTCAAGCGAACCATGCAGCACTATGTCGAATCTGCCTGGGGCTGGGATGAATTACTCCAAAAGGAAAGCTTCAAAACCTCACTTCCAATAAAGCAGTTTCAACTACTGTGTATTGATGATGAAGCTGTAGGTGGGTATCACATTAGCGATAAAGAAGACCACTTGCTACTGAACATGATCCTGTTAGAACCCGAGTTTCAAGGTCAGGGTTTAGGCGGTGAAATGTTGGCAAGAATTAAGAATCAGGCAAAACAACTAAACAAAACCATTCGGATAAGTGTATTAAAAACTAATCCTGCGGTAGATTTTCATTTAAAGGCAGGCTTTGAAGAAGTTAAATCTGACGAGCACAGTATTAAAATGATCTGGGTCGTATAGCTACTATAACAATATTGTTGCAGCAGGAATTTCATCATCAATTATCTAATAAAGTCATCTACCGATACTACTTCTGCTAGTTCATACATCTTGTGTTTGTCCTTGAGCTTGTCTCTCCGCAACGTATGCACCTAATGTTCCAGCAACTACTCTGCCGGTATTTGAAACCAGGAACATCATTTCAAATCCTCGGTCGCTACCTAGCAAAATACTTGCATCGACAATAGCTACCAAAAGGCCAAGTAAAATGCCGTTTGGAATTCTGGATCTCGATAAGTTCTTAGTAAACACATAAGCGCCCAGGAAACTAAAAATGAATCCGGCAATAGGTCCGACCCAATACTCTATGTCTGCCGCAAATGCTTGCGCTTGATCAGGGTCAGATGGGCCGAATATTGCTACCATTATTACCAAGACTAAAACGCTAATGATTTCTATCGCTAACGCGGCAACAACCAGTTGTAGGTATTTTATTTCCATAATTCGATTCTAGCTTTTAGCTCTAAGTATTTATTTCAATTTCGCCTTCGAGGTACTTAACTGCTTTTCCTGATATCAAAACTCTATCGCCTGTTAATTCGCAATGTACAACTCCTCCTCTAGGTGAAACTTGTTTCGCCGTCATCTTTTTCTTTCCTAATCGCTCTGCCCAGTAAGGAATAAGATGTGTAAAAGAAGATCCAGTAACTGGGTCTTCCAGAATCGCCACCTTCGGTGCAAAAAAACGGGAAACGAAATCGTACTGATTCGATGGGGCTGTCGCTATTACACCTCGTCTGTCTAGACACTTTAAAGGCTCTGCTTTCGGCTCAATGCTAACCAGGGTTTCTTCATCTTCATAGACCGCTAAATAGTCTTCGTTCGCCAAACAAAGGCTAGGCTCAATTCCGAGTCCAACAATAAGATTCCGTGGCGTCTCACATATCGATGGCACCTGGGTGGGAAAATTCAGCGTGAGTAGATCTCCATTTCTGGTAATGCGAAGGGGGCCGGTCAAAGAATCAAAAACGATCTCGTCTTGACTGTAATCAAATTCATTGAACAAAACAGCAGCAGAGGCAAGTGTAGCGTGGCCGCAAAGTTTTACTTCTGACCCGGGAGTAAACCATCGAATTTCAAAACCGTTTGCTTTAGGAATGTAATAGGCAGTTTCGGCAAGGTTATTTTCCTCGGCAATTTTTTGGAGGATCTGGTCCGGGAGCCATTCTTCCAGAGGTACCACTGCTGCTGGATTGCCTTCAAAAGGTTTTTCCGCAAATGCATCGATCTGATACAACTTTAACTTCACAAAGTTAACTCCGTTACTTGAGGCTTTATATTTAGTTAGGAACCTTTGACTAATTGATTTAAATAAACATATCGGCATCTAATTGTGCTTCAACTTGAAAAAATAGTTTAAGGCTTGGAACCAAATGATCGCCGCACCAATTCTACCTTTATAAAAATTATCGCTGTCACGAATTATCGGGACCAGATCTTCAAGAGCGAAACATACTAATACTGAAATAAAAAGTGATATGAACATGAGGAAACTTTTCTTTTATTCTTTTTATTAGTGTCATGGCTAACGCTCAAGCAAGAATAGATGGCTTAGGGAAAGGCAGCGAATGCACCCTGCACATAATAGATTCCAAAGCAAATTAAGACCTAATTAGGTCTAATAGTTCTTTTGTCTTTGCTTGCATTAAAGATTCGTTGGCTTTGGATTCGACGTTGAGTCTGACCAAAGGTTCTGTATTCGACATACGCAGGTTAAATCGCCAATCAGGATATGTTATAGAGAGCCCATCGATGTGATCGATGGATTCTGCTCCTTCAGAATATTTCTCTTCAATTATTTCTAATAAAGCTACAGGATCATCAATAGCGCTATTAATCTCGCCACTGGCGGGAAAGGCTTCCATTCTCTTATTTACTAGTTCGGACAGCCGTTTGTTTTGTTTCGCCATTAGTTCCACTACTAACAACCAAGGCACCATGCCACTGTCGCAGTAGAAAAAATCTCGAAAGTAATGATGGGCGCTGATCTCTCCACCATAAATCGCGTCTTCTTTTCGCATACGTTCTTTGATGAATGCGTGGCCTGTCTTACAACAGATTGCATCGCCGCCATTTTCATTGGCGATCTCTATCGTATTCCAGGTCAGTCGTGGATCATGAACAACCTTTGCTCCTGGATAACTCGACAGGAAGGACTGGGCCAGCAGCCCGACAATATAGTACCCATCGATGAATCGGCCTCCCTCATCAAAGAAAAAGCAACGATCGAAGTCACCGTCCCAAGCGATTCCAATATCAGCTTCATTCTCGATAATAGCTTTTACAGTTGACTCGCGATTTTCTTTGAGTAATGGATTTGGCACCCCATGAGGAAAGTTGCCGTCTGCCTCGTGATGCACTTTAGAAAAATCGAATGGCAAGTGACTTTCTACTAAATCGATAATCTGACCCGCCGCACCATTACCAGCATTACAAACAATTTTGAATGGCTGTAATGCGGTAACATCAATGTAACTCAATAAATGCTCGATGTAAGCGGCTTTAATATCTTCCGATGTGACATTGCCGATTGAAGTTGGTTCCGAAAACTGATTTTGTTCTGCCAGCAGTTGAATTTTCTTGAGTCCAGTATCTCCGCTTATTGGTTTTGAGTTTTCGCGCACAAATTTCATGCCGTTGTAGTCTTTAGGATTGTGACTAGCAGTTACGACAATCCCACCATCGAAATCGAGATGGGAAGTGGCAAAATAGATTTCCTCCGCTCCACACAGACCAATGTTCACTACATCTGCATTGGAATCAATTAGACCTTTAGTAAGAGCTGTGCACAGTTCTTGGCTGGTTAAACGTATGTCATAGCCGACAACGACTCGCTGCGGAGAAAGAAATTGGCCATAGGCACGACCGATTCGATAGGCGATGTTTTCGTTGAGCTGATCTGGAACTCTACCCCTTACATCATAGGCCTTAAAGCAGCTTAGTTCTTCGCTCATTGATTCTGCAGATTGTAGGTATGGTTGGTAGCTTCGATAAAACCGTCGATGCTAACGCAGTCGAAGCGACGGCCCCCAAGTTTGTAGATGATAACATTGCCTACTTCCATGGTTTCTTCCACTCATATTGAATCAGCAACTTAGTCACTATGGGCAATATTTCTTTGGACATCGCCCTGGAAGACAGAAAGAAGTCTGTGCCCTAGCTAACCGCAAGGACCAATGTTTAGTAATGGCGATCATGATCTATCAATACGCCCATATTTATCTTCAAAACGCACAATATCATCTTCTCCCAAATAATCTCCCACCTGAACCTCGATAATTTCTATCGCTTCTTCGAATGGATTTGCCAGTCTATGTTTACTGCCCAATGGAATGAAAATACTTTCATTTGCTCCGAGAGTGATTTCATTCCCATCGCAAGTGACCACTCCTTTCCCTTTTATAACCGTCCAATGCTCGGCTCGATGATGGTGAAGTTGCAATGACAGTGCTTCACCTGGGTTCACAATTATGTGCTTAACTTGGTAGCCGTCACGATTGACTATTGATTCATATGATCCCCAAGGCCGAAAGACCTTAGTATGGCTACTACATTCTTCTCTATCGTTCGCTTCGATCTGTTCGACGATCTGTTTAACTGATTGTAATTTTTCTTTGCTAGACACTAACACTGCATCTGGGGTTTCAACGATTATTGCATCTTCAAGGCCAACTGCCGCTACCAGGCGAGAATGTGCCTGGATATAACTATTGGCAACACCCTCGGTGAACACATCTCCGATGATTGAATTCCCTTCTGCATCCTTTTCATCCGCCTCCCACATCGCATCCCAAGCGCCGAGATCGTTCCAACCCGCATCCAGCGGCACCATTGCTGCCTTGGAGGTTTTCTCCATCACCGCGTAGTCGATTGAATCGCTGCGCACTTCACTGAATTCCCTCTCTGGTATTCTGTCAAAATCCTCACCCTCCTCAATTGCAGCTAAGGCCTTTTCACAGGCGCTATAAATATCCTCTGCATGTGTCTTTAATTCGTCAAGATAATTTTTGGCAGAAAAAACAAACATTCCGCTATTCCAAAAATAGTCACCGGTTGCAAGATAAGATTCCGCAGCTTGCTTATCAGGCTTCTCAACAAACTCAGAAACCAAATATCCATTACTTCCCTCTATTACTTCACCTTTATTTATATATCCGTATCCCGTTTCTGGGGTACCTGGCACTATTCCAAATGTAATTAAGAAGTTTTTTCTAGCTAACTTCACTGCATCATTAACAGCAGCATAAAAATTTTCATTGTTTTTGATTAAATGATCAGAGGGTAGTACAAGTAAAATTGCTTCTGGATTTTTCTGCAATGCTAGAAACGCTGCCATGGCAACAGCGGGCGCAGTGTTGCGGCCTATTGGCTCCAATAGAATACTTCTGTCACTTCTACCAAGCTCTCTAAGTTGTTCTGCTACCAAGAATCGATGATCTGCATTACACACAACTAGAGGTTCGCTAATATCTGCAATGCCCTCGACTCGCCGCAATGTATTTTGAAAAAGGGATCCTTGGTATTGGGGAAAGTGAATAAACTGCTTAGGTAAAAGTGCTCTCGACACTGGCCACAGTCTGGACCCGATGCCCCCTGC
Organism: Pseudohongiellaceae bacterium; assembly: GCA_045565735.1. Taxonomy (GTDB): domain Bacteria; phylum Pseudomonadota; class Gammaproteobacteria; order Pseudomonadales; family Pseudohongiellaceae; genus UBA9145. The sequence continues at coordinate 38,525 of JBJLER010000061.1, read as the reverse complement.
TATTACTACGGGAAGAAACATAGTATTCACCTGAACATTCAAGAGACAATAGTAGCAAATAATTGTTGCTTTTAATAAAGCGGCAAGAATTTACTAATTAGTAACCAGCTTGTGCACAAATTTATATCGATTATTTAGGCCCGGCACGATAATATCCCATGCCTTGTGAATACGGCCCTGGAGGGGCGTGATCTCAATGAAAGAACGGAATGACGACTTCATTCCCCAAAACTCCTACGAACTAACTGAATTAGTAGATTGTGGGTACGGGAAATTGTTCGGGCCAGGTAACGCAAAACTTCCCGTCAATAATATGCTTATGCTTGATCGAATTGCCGAAATCAATGCTGACGGTGGCGAGTTCGGTCGTGGACAGATTATCGCCAAACTCGATATCAAGCCCGATCTTTGGTTTTTTGATTGCCACTTTCCAGGCGATCCTGTTATGCCAGGTTGTTTAGGCCTAGACGCTCTCTGGCAATTAGTCGGCTTCTTCCTTGCTTGGAGAGGTTTTTCTGGTAAAGGAAGAGCACTTGGTGCTAAGGAAGTAAAATTCACAGGTGAAATATTGCCGGATGCAACGGAAGTAGTTTACGAACTTTCAATTAGTAGAGTTATCGAACGTAAACTTGTAGTCGGCATCGCGGACGGCTCAGTGGCGGTTGATGGCAAAGTTATCTACACAACAAAAGCACTTAAAGTTGGTCTCTTCACTCCCGACCAATCATTTTAGGCAAATCAAGAATTGAGGCTTCTATGCGACGAGTTGTAATTACCGGTATCGGTATCGTGTCTTGTCTGGGGAACAACAAGGCCGAAGTTTTAGACTCATTAAAGAGTGGACGAAGTGGGATACGCTTTAACGAAGAGTATGCAGAGATTGGTATGCGCAGTCATGTCAGCGGATCAGTACAGCTAGATACTGCTGAACTTATAGATCGAAAGCTAGCACGCTTCATGGGAGATTCTGCCGCCTTTGCCTATATTGCAATGCAGGAAGCAATTGAAGATGCGGGATTAACAGAAAAGCATATTTCTAATCATAGAACTGGCATCGTCGCTGGCGCAGGTGGGGGTTCTCCGCAAGATCAACTTGAATCTAACGACATTGCAAGAGAAAAAGGGGTGAAACGGGTAGGGCCTTATCGTGTTCCTAGAACCATGGCCAGTTCCATTTCTGCATGCCTTGCAACGGCGTTCAAGATCAAGGGTATCAATTACTCCATCTCTTCAGCGTGTGCTACCAGTGCTCACTGCATCGGTAACGCAGCTGAACTTATCCAAATGGAAAAACAAGACTTAATTTTTGCTGGTGGTGGTGAGTCTGAGCACTGGACCCTATCCCATCAGTTTGATGCCATGGGCGCACTCTCATCCAAATACAATGACACACCGGGAAAAGCATCCCGAGCTTATGATGCAAATCGTGATGGATTCGTTGCTGCGGGAGGTGGTGGCATGTTAGTTGTCGAAGCCCTAGATCACGCATTGCAACGTGGTGCAAAAATTTATGCTGAAGTGACAGGCTATGGTGCAACCTCTGATGGCCATGACATGGTCGCCCCGTCTGGTGAAGGCGGTGCCCGTGCAATGCAGATCGCCGTTGCAAATCTTGGAGGACCGGTGGACTACATTAATGCTCATGGAACTAGCACTCCAGCAGGAGACATTACCGAGTTAAATGCAATTCGCAGCGTGTTTGCTGACAATATTCCTACAATTAATTCTACTAAATCGTTAAGTGGACACTCCCTAGGAGCGGCAGGAGTGCATGAAGCCACATACAGTTTATTAATGATGGAAAATGATTTTATAGCTGCTTCCGCCAACATCGAAAACCTGGACGAAGGAGCTGAAGGATTTCCAATTGCACGGGAGCGCAAGGACAACTTGAAACTGAATCGAATTATGTCGAACAGCTTTGGTTTCGGCGGCACTAATGCTTGTTTAGTATTCGATCGATACCAATCCTAGCTCAAAGCATTTTTTGAACTTTCAGGAACAAAACCACTTTAATACTGGTCGAATAGCCATGGGGAAAATACTGACAATCGGCTGCGCTATGCTCTTACTGGGTTTACCTCAGATTTCCCTGGCGCAACTTGATCGCCCAGCAATCACTAGTTTTACTCAGCAAAACCAGGCCCAGCCGGCGCCACTTCCCTTAGAACAAGCCTTCCCTTATTTTGTAAGTGAACTTAGCCCTGGCAAATATCGCGTAACTTGGAATCTGGCTCCAGGCCACTATCTGTACCGGCATGCGTTCCAATTCAACTTACGTCAAATTGCTGATAGTGACAGCCTCTCGGTGGATTTTGAGTTGCCGGACGGAATTCAGAAAACCGATCAATTCTTCGGTCAGATCGTGGCTTATTACAACCAGGTTAGTGTGGATCTGGAGTTACCCACAGTTCCCGGCCCGAATGCAGAACTTATGATTCAATATCAAGGTTGTGCCGATTGGGGTTTCTGTTACCCACCCCAGCGCTCTATATTTAAGTTATTGCACTAACCACCTCTTACCCCTACAACTGCAGGCAAGATTGTCGTTAATTTCTGTTATCTTCCAATAAATTGGGTGAATTACCTTTAAATTTCTGAGAAAATGCCGCGAATCTTTCGGGCAGGAACAAAACGGATTTTTTCTTAATCCGTAAAACTCACCTAGGACAAGCACAAAATGGCGAAAATATTGGCCCTACACGGTCCCAATCTCAATTTATTGGGACACCGTGAACCAGATATTTATGGTTCGGACACGCTCGATGACATTAATCAGCGCTGCCAAACTTTGTGCGCCGATGTTGGTCATGAATTCACTGCACTGCAAAGTAATGCAGAAGAAGATTTTATAAATCGCCTGCATGTAGCGAGAACCGATGAAACAGAATTTATGGTAGTAAATTTCGGTGGGTTCACTCATACCAGCATCGCAATTCGCGACGCGATATTGGCAGCTGAAATTCCTTTTATTGAAGTTCATCTGTCAAATTTGTTTACCAGAGAAGAATATCGTCAACATTCCTTTTTCGCAGACATTGCTATTGGCTGCATTGTCGGACTGGGCGCACAAGGATACGAGTTAGCATTGCAGGCCGCTTTCAGAAGACTAGAAAATTAAACCATCTATTTTTAAAAGCAGAAACATGCGGGAAGAGTCGTATTAACTCTACCGATATTGGAATGAAATATGGATATTCGAAAAGTAAAAAAGCTCATTGAATTGTTAGAAGCTTCAGACATTGCGGAAATAGAAATTAAAGAAGGCGAGGAAGCTGTTCGTATTAGTCGTGCGTCTGCCGTTGTACCTACTACGATGCAATATCAAGCCGGTCCCACTCCAGCCTACGCACCTGCCCCGGCCGCACCTGCCTCAGCACCAGCAGCTAAAGAAGCAGAATCTGATGCTCCGTCCAGTGTCACTAAAGGCACTCCAATTCAATCACCCATGGTAGGAACGTTTTATCGCGCACCTTCTCCATCTTCACCACCGTTTGTTGAAGTTGGCACTCACGTAAAAGTAGGTGATGTGGTTTGTATCGTTGAAGCAATGAAGATGATGAATCAGATCGAAGTAGATCATGCCGGAGTAGTTGAAGCTATCTTGGTTGAAGACGGCGAGCCCGTTGAATTTGATCAACCTTTAATAACCATCATTTAACATTGTATACCCTTTCAGGGGTCTGCCAGTATGCTTGAAAAAGTTCTTATAGCGAATCGTGGTGAAATTGCACTTCGCATTCTTCGTGCTTGTAAAGAGCTCGGAATTAAAACCGTAGCTGTTCATTCCGTTGCCGACAAAGATTTAATGCATGTGCGACTCTCCGATGAATCGGTATGCATTGGCGCACCCAGCCCGACTGATAGCTATTTGAACATTCCTTCGATTATTAGCGCCATGGAAGTGACAGACTCCGATGCTGTTCATCCAGGCTATGGCTTTCTTTCTGAGAATGCAGATTTCGCAGAACAGGTAAAAAACAGCGGATTTAGTTTTATTGGTCCTACTGCCGAGACTATCCGCATGATGGGAGACAAAATTTCTGCCATTGAGGTTATGCGGGACGCTGGTGTGCCGACGGTTCCCGGTTCCAACGGTCCGCTGGATGATAACGATGAGCGTGCCCTTGAGTTAGCACTAGAAATTGGATTTCCAATAATCATTAAAGCAGCAGCTGGTGGCGGAGGTCGCGGCATGCGAGTTGTCTATGACGAAACAGAGCTGCTCAATACTATCAAAGTAACATCCACTGAAGCGCAATCATTCTTTGGCAGTGGCATAGTCTATTTAGAAAAGTTTCTGGAAAATCCACGTCATGTTGAAATCCAGGTGATTGGTGACGGCGAAGGCAATGCAATTCACCTTGGAGACCGAGATTGCTCTTTACAACGACGTCATCAAAAAGTGTTAGAAGAAGCACCCGCACCTAACATTCCTGATGAGATAAGGAATGAGGTGACAGCTACTTGTATCCAAGCCTGCAAAAACATGAAGTATCGTGGCGCCGGCACATTAGAATTTCTCTATCAGGATGAGCGCTTTTATTTTATTGAGATGAATACACGAGTTCAGGTTGAGCATCCAGTAACTGAAATGGTTACAGGATTCGATATCGTAAAAGAACAATTGCGCATCGCGTCCGGCGAACCACTCTCAATCAAACAAGAAAACATTAAAATTCAAGGCCATGCCTTTGAATGCCGGATCAACGCAGAGGATCCAGAGAAATTTATTCCCAGCCCGGGTAAAGTTAAATTATTTCATGCTCCAGGAGGGCCGGGTGTTCGCATAGACTCCCATCTATACAGTGGCTATACCGTGCCTCCCTATTACGATTCACTCATAGCCAAACTAATCAGCCATGGTGCCAACAGAGATCAGGCGCTAACTCGCATGCAGATTGCGCTCGACGAACTCCTAATCGACGGTATAAAGAGCAATATCCCACTACAAAGGGATCTAGTGCGGGACTCAGAATTCCAGAAAGGAGGAATCAACATCCACTATCTGGAAGAAAAACTAAGTTCGTAAAATTTACATGTGGCAACAACTGAAAATTCAACTTAAGTCTGATGATGCTTTGGAATTGGAGCAAACCCTTATCGAGTCCGGTGCGCTTTCTATAAGTTATCTTGATGCCGAGGATCAACCTATATTCCAAAAGGAGCCAGATAGCACACCTTTGTGGGATAACACCTTTCTATTGTGTCTATTCGATGGAAATGTCGAATTAGATTCACTCTTGGCTGACTTGCAAGGTAGCACGCAAATATTGAATAACGAAAATCTGGCTGTAGAAGTTATCGAAGACAAGGATTGGGAAAGAAGCTGGATGGCAGATTTTAAGCCGATGCAATTTGGTGAAGAGCTCTGGATATATCCAAGCTGGCAGACCCCTCCAGACCCAAATGCTGTTAACTTAATGTTGGACCCAGGACTTGCCTTCGGCAGCGGTACCCATATAACAACTTCCCTTTGTCTGCGTTGGCTAGAGAAATCTGCAGTCGAAACAAAAGAAGTTATCGATTATGGCTGCGGTTCTGGTGTTCTCGCCATTGCTGCTGCTTTACTAGGGGCGGAGAAAGTGCATGCTGTCGATAACGATCCACAGGCCATTGCAGCCACCATAGACAACAGCTATCGCAATAATATTGCCGAAGACATCATCACGGCCTATCTGCCTGGAGCCTTACCAAAGCTCAGCCCGGACATTCTAATCGCAAATATACTGGCAGAGCCTCTGATTGATCTCTCGGTAAAGTTCGCCGATCTAGTAAAGCCAGGTGGACAAATAGCTCTTTCGGGCATTCTCGAAGCACAGATCCCTTCTCTGCTTAGTTGCTATAAGCGCTGGTTTGTCCTGGAAGCTCCGATAATCGAAAACGAATGGGTACTAATCACTGGTACGCGCAAAGCGTGATATCCAGCCCGCCTTAACCTACAATCTGCTTCTGAAGTAATTAAATCTATTCGGATACGGTGTGAATGGCCCTTCACGTCACGAAGTGCCCTGGCTGTGAATCAACCTTTAACACCAACGCTGCAATGCTGGGGTTAGCGGAGGGAAAGGTTCGCTGCGGCGCTTGCCTCACAATTTTCCAAGCTATCGATAATTTTATTGAACCGCTTGCTTCTGAATACCCGCACGAAGAAGATTCCGTTTTTGTGGGCAACAATCCTCAGGATTATTTCGATCCAACCAAATTCCTAACCCGCAGCGCCCTTCAACAAGGAGATGAAGAGATAGAAGAAATTAGCCAAGTAACAAAAGAAGAAATAGAGGAGGAATTTGAAGAACCAGTGGAAGCTAGTTTAGAAAATGATCCCATCGAAAAAGAATATCTCGAACTTTCAGAAGAATATACAAATGAATTTTTTGAATCCGTTGAGCAATCAATAGCAGAGTCTCTAAAAGAAACTGAAACTGAAAAAAATGTTTTACTCGAACAGCTTCAGGAGAGAGAAGTTTCCTTTTTTGAAGATTTTCTACCTCCTTTGATTTCTGAATCGGAACCTATAGATCCGGAACCTTTCCCAGATTCCAGCGATGAATTAGTCGACCCTTTTAAGCAAGCTCCTGAGCAAAATGAATCCCACGAAACAGCAAAACCTGAAGAATCAGCGGAAGTTAGAGATCCTGAATCGGACTATCCTGATAAAGATACTGGCCTGAAGCCAGATTCCAACGAACAATTTAGAGAACTACCCGAAGATTTTTCGGCCCACACCATTATTGAAACTCAAAGCCCACCTCAAGATATGTTTTCAGAATCAATTCCAGAGGAATCTGGGGATGGCCTAGCTTCTCGGGATGATTTTGTCGCCCAGTCAATTACGGAATTCATTCCTCCACAGAAAGATTCCGCTGGAGAAGAAGATGACACAGAAAAAATTCGTGCGCGGGCACTGCAGGCGCAGCTTGATGACGGCGAAACCCTGGAATCGATTCCCGAAGAAAACATTGCCGCTTTGGACATCTCATCCACTCCAGTTGAATTAATCGCTGGAGTGCAACGCAGGTACGGTCGGCAAATCTTTCTTGGAATAACAATATTGCTGCTGGGCACAGTCTTAGGATCACAATATTTATGGCAAACTATGGGTGCACTTAGCCAGAATGACCGAGTACGGCCTCTATATGTGTTCGTCTGTACATTTACTGCATGTGATTTACCTGACTATTCAGATATCAGCGCAATTCACAGTGATACCTTGACTGTGCGGAGCCATCCCGAGTTGGAAAACGGACTCATAGTAAATATTGAGTTTCGAAATACTGCTACCTTTCCTCAGGCTTTCCCGGTGATGGTGTTAAGTTTCAATTCTGTAAGTAATGAAATAGTTGCATTGCGAGAATTTGCTCCAGACGAATATTTGGATCCAGTTCTAAGAGATATCTCAATGATGCCCTCGATGTCACCAGTCCAAGTCAGCATAGAAATAATTGATCCCGGTCCAGGGGCTGTAAACTACACTCTTGCATTTCGACTGCCTTAAAAAACTAGAGTATCTCCGCTGCATGACAACTGACATGTGAATATTTCTCTGATATTTCATTCAAATCTCTTTCGTTGAGATTCGGTCCCCGATAAAATATGCGGCCTTTTCCTTTCACAGAAAAACTCGAGTGCAATCCATCGGTCCTTACAAGCTAAACAATTCTCTATTTCTAGCACCGATGGTAGGCGTGAGTGATACGCCATTTCGTGAGATATGTAGTGAAAGTGGAGCCGGTTTAACCATTGCAGAAATGCTAACTTGCAATGCAGAGCTCTGGAGTAACGAACGCAACAGACTTAAACAAGTTAAGCCTAAAATCTCCGGGCCTCACGTTGTGCAAATCGCCGGTGCTGATCCAGCTATGTTAAGTGAAGCTGCACAACTAAACGTTCAACAGGGTGCAAATGCCATAGATATCAATATGGGTTGCCCTGCCAAGAAGGTATTAAAAAAAGCAGCGGGATCTGCCTTACTAAAAGACATCGAACTAGTTAAAAAAATATTAAAAACAGTCACAGCTAGTGTAGAAGTGCCCGTAACACTAAAGATTCGTACTGGTTGGAATCAGGAGAATCGTAATGGCGTTGAAGTAGCAAAGATTGCCGAAGAATGTGGCGTGCAGTTGCTAACTATTCACGGTCGTACTAGAGAATGCCGCTTCCGGGGTGAAGCTGAATACGACATGATTGCTGAAATCAAACAAAACGTCTCAATTCCCATAGTCGCCAATGGCGATATCGACTCTCCTGTTAAGGCGAAAAAAGTTTTGGAATACACCAAAGCCGACGGACTAATGATCGGGCGAGCCGCAATGGGACGGCCGTGGATTTTCGAAGAGATAAATCACTATCTCGTTACCGGAATACACAAATCCGAACCTAATGTCTTCAAAAAACTTCGAATTATCGAATCTCACCTAAAAAAATTACAGAGTTTCTATGGAGAAACTAAAGGTGTGTGGTACGCTCGTAAACATGTTGCTGGTTATGTGAGAAATTTGCCAAATTCGAAGCAATTCTTATCACATTTTAATAAATTACAAGAAGGGCCGGCTCAATTAGACATTCTGAAGTCTTATTTTGAGAACCTGGCTATTGATGATGGAGCCATCGCTGCATGAATAAACTGGAAGAGTCCTCGACTATCTCAAATTTTCAACTTGCAGAAAACATAGAGCCTTTTGCTCAACAGGAAAGCACACTCAGATCTGAAGTAGAGAAAGCACTCCGTCGTTACTTTCAACATATCGAAGATGAGCCAGTAACAGATTTACATCAGATGGTAATGTCGGAAGTGGAAGCTCCATTAATAGAAGCTGTTATGCGTTACACTGGCAACAATCAAAGCAAGGCTTCTATAATGCTAGGTGTAAACCGTGGTACTCTACGCACTAAACTTAAAAATTATGGCTTACTTTAGTTTTAGAGAATCCTAACACTAAAACTTTGTTGTAAGTCGACCCTAGTAATAACACAAACGCGTTACACAACTTATGACATCAGATAATTCTGGCGCCATCAGTCGAGCATTGATTAGTGTTTCAGACAAGACTGGCATCGTTCCCTTCGCTAAAGCACTTTCCGACTTAAATATCGAAATTTTATCCACTGGGGGTACCTACAAACTCCTCACTTCGGAAGGTATTCCTGCTATAGAGATCTCTGACTACACTGGCTTTCCGGAAATGATGGATGGCCGGGTGAAAACTCTACACCCCAGAGTTCACGGCGGTATCCTGGCACGTCGCGACCAGGATAAGGCGGTCATGGAGGAGCATGACATTCCCCCTATCGACCTGGTAGTGGTTAATCTCTACCCCTTTGAAGCCACCGTAGCCAATCCTGACTGCGATCTGCCCACAGCAATTGAAAATATCGATATTGGCGGCCCAACTATGTTGCGGGCGGCGGCTAAAAACAACAAGTACGTCGCGGTAGTTGTCAATCCTTCTGACTATGACAGCATTATTGAAACACTTCGAAAGAATGATGTTTGTTTAAATCAAGAAACTCGATTTAATCTCGCTGTAAAAACTTACGAACATACCGCAGCTTATGATGGCGCAATAGCAAACTATCTTGGGACTAAACTGGAAGAAGGTAATAGTGCATCTTCATTTCCAAGAACTTTTAATATTCAGCTCTTTAAGACTCAAGAAATCCGCTATGGAGAGAACCCCCATCAGCAAGCCGCGTTTTACGTGGAAAAAAATCCAGAAGAAGCGAGCGTTAGCACAGCAACTCAATTACAAGGCAAAGAACTCTCTTACAACAACATTGCAGACACTGATGCTGCTCTTGAGTGTGTAAAGTGTTTCACTGAACCTGCCTGTGTCATTGTTAAACATGCTAACCCTTGTGGAGTCGCAATCGCGGATTCTCCATTAAAAGCATACGAATTAGCATTTCAAACAGATCCCACTTCCGCATTTGGCGGAATAATTGCATTCAATCGCGAATTCGACGAAGAAACCGCAAAAAAAATAACCGAACAACAGTTTACAGAAGTAATTATTGCTCCGTCGGTTTCTCAAACTGCATTGGCTATCACTGCAGCAAAGAAAAACGTTAGGGTACTCGCCTGTGGCCAATGGAAAACTGAACGCGCTGCGGAATTGGATTACAAGCGAGTCAATGGAGGTTTATTGGTCCAGGATAGAGACATCCATGCAATTACTGCTAACGACTTAAAAGTAGTTACCAAGCGTGCTCCCAACGACAATGAAGTACGTGACCTCCTCTTCGCCTGGTGTGTTGCCCAATATGTGAAATCCAATGCCATTGTTTATTGTAAGAACAATCAAACAATAGGCATTGGTGCCGGACAGATGAGCCGCGTCTACAGTGCCAAGATCGCTGGTATCAAAGCCGCGGATGAAAATCTTGAAGTCCAGGGATCAGTTATGGCCTCAGATGCCTTTTTCCCATTCCGAGACGGCATAGATGCCGCAGCTGAAGCTGGAATTACGGCGGTAATTCAGCCCGGTGGTTCAATGCGAGACGAGGATGTTATTGCCGCAGCCGATGAACTCGGATTAGCCATGGTTTTTACCGGGTTTCGCCATTTTAGGCACTAATTATGAAAGTACTTATTATTGGATCCGGCGGCAGAGAACATTCCCTAGCTTGGAAATGTGCTCAATCACAGTCAGTGGAAAAAGTTTTCGTGGCTCCGGGCAATGCCGGAACTGCACTTGAAGATAAAATTGAAAATGTTGTCATTGACGTAATGGATTTTTCTGCACTTGCGGATTTTGCAGAGCAAGAATCAATAGGATTATCTATAGTGGGACCTGAAGCACCTTTAGTTGACGGAATAGTTGACTATTTTCAGGAGCGCGATCTTGCCTGTTTCGGTCCATCGAAACAAGCAGCTCAGTTAGAAGGCTCCAAAGCCTTTACCAAAGATTTTTGCCGTAAGCATGGTGTGCCCACCGCTGCTTATCAGACCTTCACCGAAGTCGATCCAGCCGTGGCCTTTATTCAGTCCAATGGTGCGCCTATTGTCATCAAAGCTGATGGTCTTGCAGCCGGTAAAGGTGTCATCGTCGCCATGAATAAAGAAGATGCCTTTGCCGCCGTGAAAGATATGCTCTCTGGTAACGCTTTTGGTGAGGCTGGCCATTGTGTTGTCATTGAGCAGTTTCTACCAGGAGAAGAAGCCAGTTTCATTGCCATGGTAGATGGCAAGAATATTTTACCCATGGCCACCTCCCAGGATCACAAAGCGCGAGACAATGGTGATAAGGGGCCAAACACCGGCGGCATGGGAGCGTACTCCCCTGCCTCTGTCGTTACTGATGAGGTTTATCAACGCATTATGGATCAGGTCATACTACCTACTGTCGCCGGTATGGCGGCAGACGGGAATGACTATACTGGTTTTCTCTATGCTGGATTAATGGTTTCTCCTGACGGTGAAGTAAATGTTGTGGAATTTAACTGCCGCTTTGGAGATCCGGAAGCACAGCCAGTCATGATGCGCCTCCAATCTGACTTGCCCGAACTCTGTTTGGCCGCCCTCGAGCAAACATTAGATTCAAAATCTGCTGAATGGGATTCCCGTTGCGCCGTTGGAGTTGTACTAGCATCGGGAGGATATCCAGACTTATATGCCAAAGGAGATATTATTAGTGGAATTCCTACGTCGACTAAACATCAAAAAGTCTTTCATGCAGGTACCACCGAACAAGAAGGCAACATTGTCACCAGCGGTGGGCGCGTTCTCTGCGCAACTGCATTGGGTAGCAGTGTCAGCGAAGCCCGGGCAGCCGCTTATGAGCTGGTAAACAGCATCAACTGGAAAAACGTCTATTTCCGAACGGATATTGCCTATCGCGCTGTAGCGCGAGAAAATACCTGAATGACAGTTTCTATTAACCATTCTTTTCTCGATCGTTGCTTACTTCAATTCGATCAGGCACTGCGCACTTGTGTGCCTGGCTCCAGTATTGCAACTCGATCTTCACCTGCCGGTCCAGTTGCCGAAGAAGAGCTTTCCGCAGCAGAAAAAAAGCACATCGTCGGCTTAATGCGAATTAATCACACTGGCGAAGTTTGTGCACAGGCGCTCTATGCTGGTCAGGCAGCAACCGCAAGACTGGATGAAGTTAGGGAATCTATGGATCATGCTGCTCAAGAAGAAGTCGATCATCTTGCTTGGTGTGATGAAAGATTGAAAGAGCTTGATAGCCATCCGAGCTTGCTAAATCCATTCTGGTATGGATTGTCTTTTGGTATGGGAGCTATCGCCGGATTAGCTGGAGATAAATGGAGTCTCGGATTTGTAGCTGAAACTGAAGATCAAGTATGCAAACACCTTGAAGATCATTTAACTAAATTGCCTGAGCAAGATGGCAAGAGTAAGGCAATTCTCGAACAGATGATCAAAGATGAAATGCAGCATGGCGAAACCGCTAAAGAAGCAGGCGGTGCCGACCTACCATTGCCTGTCAAACAAGCCATGACAGCCATGGCGCAGGTCATGAAAAAAACTACTTATCATATATAGCTATTTCAATTAGTTTTTTCGCACAGTATTTGTAAGAAGGCTCGCCTTCGCTTACTGTTTAGCGATAGCGTCGTATTCCCAGCCCATCAATTCTCGTTATTAGACTATTTCGAAATCGTAAGAAACTTTTACTCCGGCTTTTTTCAGCATGATCGATGCCGAACAATATTTATCCGCCGATAACGCAATTGCTCTCTCAACCTGTTTTTCGCTGAGATCATTTCCAGCAACGTTAAAGTGCAGATGAATCGATTCGAACACTGCTGGAATTGCGTCAACACGCCTAGATATTACTTCCGCTTCACAGCTGGTTATATCCTGACGTGCTTTCTTCAATATGGTAACTACATCGTATGAAGAACATGCACCGACACCAAGAGCTACCAATTCCATTGGCCTCATACCCATATTATTACCGCCACTCTCTGGCGCACCATCGATAACAATGCCATGGCCTGTGGCAGATTCAGCAACAAACATTACGTTTTCAACCCATTTAACTCGCGCGTTCATAGTAGTTCTCATCTATTTGGAAGGAATCTTAAGGTCAAGGCTCTAAATCAGTGGCTTCATTCATGAGAAAAGAATAGTTCTTTTAATTGAGCGCCAGGTTTTTCTGCACGCATAAATGATTCACCAACTAGAAAACCGAAAATTCCATTATCGGTCATTGTCTTTACATCTTCGACAGCGTTTATTCCACTTTCTGTTACAACAAGCTTTTCCGGCGGCATTGAAGAAGCCAATTCCAGAGTAGTCCGCAATGATGTTTCAAATGTATGCAGATTGCGATTATTGATACCAATAATGTCAGTATCCAGTTCCAATGCGTGCTCTAACTCTTCCTTGTTATGAACTTCAACCAGTATATCGATTGAGATTTCATTAGCATAAGCAGCCAATTCGGCTAACTGCGAACGTTGCAAAGCTGCAACAATTAGCAGAATGCAATCTGCTCCCAGCACTTTGGATTCTGCAATTTGGTATGGATCAATCACAAAATCTTTGCGTATAGTAGGAAGGTTACAAGCGTCACGAGCTTGTCTTAAAAATGTATTTGATCCTTGAAAGAATTTCTGATCGGTAAGTATAGAAAGGCAAGTGGCACCATTCGCGGCATAGTCGGCAGCATGCTCTGCAGGATCAAAGTTTTGTCTGATTAATCCTTTGGAAGGCGACGCTTTTTTAATTTCTGCAATCACAGCAGGCTGTTGTGCACTTATCTTGTTGCGTAGAGCCTGACAAAAACCACGAGTAGAACCGACTAGTGCGAATTGAGATTCTAATTCAGCTATGGAAGTCTGATCCTTGGCCGCAGCAATCTCTCCCAGTTTATGCTCAATAATTTCTTCAAGGATGGTGGCTTGGGGCACAGTTTTATTCACTCATGCTATTGGAGCACTGCACCAGTTCGTCTAGCTTTGCTAGCGCTGCTCCACTAATTAGGACTTCCTGGGCACGCTTCACACCATTCAGCAATGAATCTTCTAAGTTGGCAGCGAAGATGGCCGCCCCAGCATTCAGTGCGACGATGTCCCCCGCAGCTTTATTTTCATAGGTAAGTGCCTGGCGCATTAGGGTTAGACTTGCTTCTGCTGAGTCAATCTTCAGTTCATCATAGTTTGCATATTGCTCGATGCCGAAATCCGCTGGAGACACGGTATAACTGGAAATCTCACCACCTCTAAGCTCACCAACAGCGGTCGCTGCAGCGATACTGATTTCATCCAGTCCATCTTCCGCGGCGACTATCAAAACATGATCGGATCCCAGATCTCGCAATACTTCCAAGAGAATAGGAATCCATTGCGGATCGAATACACCTATAATCTGATTCGGCGCAGCTGCAGGATTTGTAAGGGGTCCTAGAATATTGAATACTGTGCGTACGCCGATTTCTTTGCGTGCCGCAATAACATGCTTCATTGCACTATGATGAGCAGGTGCAAACATAAATCCAACACCAACTTGTTCGATTGTAGTGGCTATCTGTCCAGCACTTAAAGCTAGATTGATACCTGCAGCCTCTAACACATCGGCACTGCCACTCTTACTGGTTGCTCCGCGATTTCCATGCTTGGCAACTTTCGCTCCAGCTGCCGCTGCTACGAACGCTGAGCTTGTGGATACATTGAATTTATTTGAACCACTGCCGCCTGTACCGCAAGTGTCCACAAGATGGGGCGATGACTCAACCTTAACTTTATTCGATAGCTCACGCATTACCATTGCGCCACCGAGTACTTCCGCAGCTTTAACTCCTTTCATTTGCAATCCAACCAGAAAAGCAGAATTTTGAGCATCGGTGGTCTGGCCCGACATTATCTCGTGCATAACCCCCATCATTTCTTCTTTATTTAAGTCCTGGCCGCTAGTGACTCGTCTGATTGCACCGACAATAGTCATACTAGTTCTCCTGGATATTTAATTCACACTATTGAGTAAAAAATTGTTAAGCAACCGGTGCCCTTCTTCGCTCAAGATTGATTCAGGATGAAACTGTACACCTTCCACAGCAAGAGATTTATGACGCACTCCCATGATCTCTTCTATGTTGCCATCTTTATCTTCAGTCCATGCTGTAACTTCGAGACAGTCGGGGACACTAGTTTTATCAATTGCTAATGAGTGGTAACGCGTAGCGGTAAATGATTTTGCCAAATCTTTGAAAACACCTTTGCCATCATGCTGAATCGACGATAATTTTCCATGCATTACTTTGCCGGCACGAACGATTTTTCCACCAAAAGCCTGACCAATACTCTGATGTCCGAGACAAATTCCCAGTATGGGTTTCTTGCCAGCGAAATGAGAAATTACTTGCATGGAGATTCCAGCTTCGTTAGGAGTGCATGGCCCGGGTGAAATTACGATCTGCTGTGGTTCAAGGGATTCAATTTCTTCAATGCTTATTGCATCGTTTCTATACACTTTTACTTCGGCACCGAGTTCTCCGAGATACTGAGCCACGTTGTAAGTAAAAGAATCATAATTATCGATCATTAAGAGCATAGTTTCGGTCTCTGGCTCTTCACCCCTCGCAAAAGAGGGCCAATCATAGCAGCAGCTTTACTTCCTGTCTTGATGGAAAATGAATCCAATTTCAAAGAGTTAGCGTACTCAGAACTGTCTTATATATATGTGAGTAAACAATGCAATCTGTATCCCTGGTGTGGTTTAGACAAGACTTGCGTTTGCTTGACAATCCAGCGTTAGCTGAAGCTATCGACACCGGTCATGTACTTCCAGTTTATATTCTGGATGACACAAATCCTGGAGATTGCAAAATTGGATCCGCCAGCCGCTGGTGGCTGCATCATTCACTGCAGCAACTGAATCAAACTCTCGCCAATAAGCTTTGGGTTTATAAGGGAGATCCAAAGCAAATTATCGAACAGCTAATCAGTGAGCATAGTATCGAAAATGTCTTTTGGAATCGTTGTTATGAACCATGGCAAGTTCAGCGTGACAAAAAGATCAAAACTGAGCTTGAATGCTTAGGCATTTCAGTCCGTAGTTTTAACTCAGCATTACTGTGGGAGCCATGGACTAATTTAAAACATGACGATACGCCTTATAAAGTATTTACTCCATTCTATAAAAATGGGATGCAGAATCTGTTCATAGAGACTCCAACAGATACCAAAATAGCCAAGCTGAAAACCATCCCATGTTCTCAGGCTAATGACAAAATAGAACAACTTGCTTTAATGACTTCACTTAATTGGTATGAAGGGATTGCATCAAATTGGTCGCCAGGCGAGCATGGAGCACAAGAGAGATTAGATAGCTTTATTCAAAAAGGTATTGAGAACTACAAAGTAGGTAGAGATTTTCCTGCTTTAAATTCAGTCTCCAGACTATCACCCCATTTGCACTATGGAGAAATATCACCGCGACAAATTCTGCAAATCATTGCTGAAGCTACCCAAGGGATGCAAATCGAAGCAAATGTTGCACATTTTCAGAGAGAACTGGCGTGGCGTGAGTTTTCTTATTCCTTACTCTACTATTTTCCTTTCATTACCCATCGCAATTTAAACCAGAAATTCGACCAATTCCCATGGGTTGAAAACGAAGCACTGTTGCGACTTTGGCAAGAGGGTAAGACAGGCTTTCCTATAATCGATGCGGGTATGCGAGAGCTTTGGCATACAGGCTACATGCATAACCGAGTGCGGATGATAGTTGCGTCTTTCCTGGTAAAGAATCTTTGCATTCCATGGCAGCTCGGGGCTAAATGGTTTTGGGATTGTTTGATTGATGCGGACCTCGCAAACAATTCTGCCAGTTGGCAATGGGTGGCTGGAAGTGGTGCCGATGCCGCTCCCTATTTTCGGATATTCAATCCTGTCATTCAGTCGCATAAATTCGATCCTGAAGGTGACTATATTCGCTCCTACGTTCCCGAATTATGTTCGTGTCCTAGCAAACTAATTCATGATCCCGGATCAGCCTCGCCTGCTGAGATTGAGAACCACGGAATTACTCTCGGAAAAGACTATCCGTTGCCAATTGTGGATCTAAAAGAAAGTAGAGAAGCAGCGCTCACTGCTTACAAAAATATGAAAGAAACCATCTTAGCTGCTTAATCTAAATTGAGAGATTTCTGCGCAAGTTGCACAGCTTTCACTATGGCCTTAGCTTTGCTTTGGGTCTCTTCCCATTCTTTTTCTGGCTGAGAATCGGCGACGATTCCTGCGCCTGCTCCTACATAAAGTTTTTGATTCTTAATCACTGCCGTACGTATTGCGATCGCCATGTCCATATTATCGTTCCAGCCAAGATAACCCATGGCACCACCATAGATACCGCGTTTATGAGGCTCTAGTTCATCGATTATTTCCATAGCTCGTACTTTCGGGGCACCACTCAAGGTGCCAACGGGAAGTGTTGACTGCAGTAAATCCAATGCGGTTTTATCATCACGAATTTCACTCTCAACTATAGAAGCGATATGCATAACGTGAGAGTAACGCTCTACAAACATTTTATTGGGAACAGTTACAGATCCAATCTTCGATACCCGCCCGGAATCATTACGGCTTAAATCGATGAGCATTAAATGCTCAGCTATTTCCTTGGCATCGGCTAAAAGCTCAACCTCCAGAGCCTGATCCTCTGCCTCTGTTGAGCCGCGCTTTCTGGTACCTGCTAATGGACGTACGGTGATTTTTCCGTTTTCTACTCTGGCTAGTATTTCTGGGGATGCGCTAACCACATGATGGTCATCCATATCGAAGAAAACCATGTAAGGAGATGGATTTAGATAACGCAGAGCACGATAAACATTGATTGGATCACTATCAAAATCGATTGACATACGCTGGGCCAAAACAACCTGCATTACATCGCCCGCAACAATATATTCTTTTATTTTTTCAACTGCTGATTCATAACGTGCTTGTTCGAAGTGATGATGAAACTGATTTTCTGACGCGGCCTTGCCTGATCCAGATTCTGGCAATGGTGTTGGGGATTTCAAAAGTTCTTGAAGCTGATCTATTCGGCTTTGTGCTTTTGCATAAGCATCAGACTCAGATGGATCTACGTTGATGATGAAAGAGATAGTTCCGCGGAGGTTGTCGAAAACAACCACTTCCTCCGATAGCATTAACAAAATGTCAGGCGTGTCAATTTCATCGTCGCCTGCACTTGGCCCAATCTTTGTTTCAACATAACGCACAGTGTCATAGGCAAAGTAACCAACTAGCCCGCCGGCAAACCTTTGCGGATCGTCAAGTTCCGCTACGCGATAGCGGGATTTAAATTCGGATATAAACTCAAAGGGATTGTTAGTCTCTGTTTCTTCAACAACCTCATCTCCAACTTCTACCGTTATCTTTCTAGCTTTGACTCGAAGCACAGTGCTGCAAGGCAAGCCTATAATGGAGAAGCGCCCCCACTTCTCTCCGCCCTGAACCGACTCAAAGAAATAACTGTGTTTGCCCTTCGCTAATTTAAGATAAGTGCTAAGTGGAGTTTCTGTATCAGCAAGAACTTCCCTAACAACTGGAATACGGTTAAATCCATCCACTGAAAGTTGCTGGAGCTGCTCTTCATTCATGGGAGGAAAGCCTCAGTGGCTTCGATTAGGGCTCTGGCCAAGCTCTTCGCGCATGGCTTTTATAGTAGCGGCGTAATCTTTACTGTTAAAAATAGCTGAGCCGGTGACGAACATATCAGCTCCCGCGTCGGCAATTTCACGAATGTTTTTCACCCCAACGCCACCATCAACTTCCAATAGAATTTGATAGCCGCTGTCATCGATCAGCTTGCGTACTTTTTCCAGCTTCTTCAGAGTAGACGGGATAAATTTTTGGCCACCGAAACCAGGATTAACAGACATGAGAAGAATGACATCGATCTTGTCCATCAAATATTCTAGACATTCAATAGATGAGCCGGGATTAAATACTAGACCAGATTTACAACCCTGGTCTCTTACAAGCTGAAGAGATCTATCCACATGCACAGTGGCTTCAGGATGAAAGCTAATATAGCTGGCACCGGCTTTAGCAAAATCCAGAATGAGCTGATCTACAGGAGTAACCATTAAATGCACATCGATAGGTGCGGCAATTTTGTGATTACGCAGAGCCTCACAAACCATGGGACCAATGGTGAGATTGGGCACATAATGATTGTCCATTACATCAAAATGGATCACATCTGCACCCGCATCGAGCACAGCATTAACTTCCTCGCCTAAACGAGCGAAATCTGCCGAAAGAATGGACGGAGCAATTAAGTAATCTTTCATGAAAGTATCAGGCAATAAGTCCAGAAGTGGCGGTATTGTACAGATTACGGCGGCTTTTGTCCTAAGGCTGACCACCCATGTTAAGCCCCGGTCTCACTTAAAGGTTCCGCAGTCATCTTTCGCCGTAACCACAATACGAGTGAAGATCATGAATAAGAGAGATCGTTTCAGGCTCTGATCTTCCGGTAACCGCATACAGTTTCATAAGCAGTGCGGATAGCCATGGATTTTTCCTGCGCTTGTTTTAGGGACTCTTCAGAAAGATTATCGCGCACGAGTTTGTCGGGGTGATAGCGCGACATCATGCGCAAGTATGCCCGACGAATTTCTCCATCTTCAGCACCAGGTTCCAGTTGCAATACTTTATAAGCATTATGCAAAAAGTTTCGTGTTTTAGATTGTTTAGTATCAGTGGGACCTTGCATCTCATTACACAATGTCACAAATGTAGGTTTATCAAAACCAAGGATCTTGGCAACGTCGCGCAGCAACACTTTTTCTTTCAAACGCAATTCACCTTTTACCAAGGCATGTCTGATTTGAACCTTGAGAAACAAATTTGCCAATGCGCTATTTTTCCCAATTGTTTCAGCCATATTATCAATGCAAGGCATTACATCAGTATTCACTTGTTTGCCTTGATCAAAATAATTTATCGCCTGCTGTCGTTCGATTGCACTAAGTCCCATTAGCTGCATGATAGTTGAAGCATACTTAACTTCATTCGTTGTAACCCGCCCATCCATCTTGGCGATCTTCCCCATTACTGCAAACATAGCCATTAACAGTACTTGCTGCGCCCGACCTCCATTAGGAACGGACGCATGGGGATCGGTGCCGTTTAATCGTCTGGTAATAGCTTGCTTGTAACCGCGATTAAGTAGTAATGCGAACATGGCTCAGTTTCCGTTCGATTGAGCGACTATTGCGTTTACTTCATTCAGCCTTTCTGGTGTTCCAACATCGATCCATAAGCCATCGTAGATTTCTCCACTAACCAAATTTTTCGCCATTGCTTCCTGCAAGAGAGGAATGGTCGACCGTGGTTGAATAGGAAATCCTTCGAATAACATTTTGTGCATTACACTAATTCCACTAAAGGTCAGGCGCTTATCTCGTGCCTCGTGGTCTTCATGAACTTTTCTACTTTCATCTATATAGAAATCTCCATGTGGGTTGTGTTCTGCATTTTCCACGAGAACCAGGTGCGCTAATCGATCTTTGCCATCTAGCGGTTGTAAGCGGGAAAAATCAAAGTCGGTCCAAATATCAGCATTGACCACAATAAAGCTGTCATCTTTAAGTTTAGGCAAAGATTTAATAATGCCACCGGCAGTCTCTAGGCGAATGGGCTCTTTGGAGTAGAGAATCTCGATATCGAATTGGGATCCATCCCCCAGGGCTTCTTCTATCATCGTACCCAGGTAGAAATGATTGATGACAACACCAGTAATGCCTCCCTGCACCAACCGCTCGATCTGATACTCGATCAAGGTCTTATCCCCTACCTTTAGCAGAGGTTTTGGTTTGTTAGCGGTCAGGGGCTGCATACGCTTGCCCAAGCCGGCCGCTAAAATCATGGCACGCATAGTTTTTCCAGTGAGTATTTTCTGCGGCTGGCCTAGCTGTCCTCGCTCATTATTGCTTCAGAGTTTGTTCCTAGCTATCGGTTCCACCGCATGCTTGAACCAGTCAACAAATGCTTTAAGTTCCGTATATTTTTGACCAACCTCCAAAAAGTATTGTATGACCAGAGGAATATCGGCCAAATAGCGCGGTTTATTATCCCTAATACACAATCGCGCGAAGATCCCGATTACTTTCAATTGGCGCTGAAGCCCCATGAGATCAAAGTCTCGGAGAAATTGGGCTTCTTCAATATTTTCGATAAGTCGAGAGCTTTTTGCCTGCTCTAGATAGTAGAGTGCCCAGCCATCAACTAATTCCTGATCCCAGCGGATATAAGCGTCTCTTAATAAAGAAACAAGATCGTAGGTGTAAGGTCCGCTGACAGCATCCTGGAAATCAATAATCCCAGGAGTGCAATTTTCACCAAATTCCTTTATATCGAGAATCATCAGATTCCTGGAATGGTAATCTCGGTGCACCGCCACCTGCGGTTGCGAAAGAGCAGCCTCTCCCAAAAATTCAAGTGTTTCAGCTATTAATGCTTTTTCATTTTCTTCTAACTTTAATTGAAGAAATTGAGAACAAAACCAATCCTCAAATAAGGACATTTCTCTATGCAATTCAGACTTGCCATAGGGGTCAAGTATCTCTTTATCTACCCCCGCCTGAATACCAAGCAAGGAATCAATTGCCGATTCATATAGCGTATTAATTTCTGATTGATTACCCGATTCTTGCAGGTCAACTAATCGATTGAGATAAATTTCGTCACCAAAATCATCCAACAACATAAAGCCCTGATCATAGTCAGCAGAGAATACCTTGGGCGCGGTCACCCCGGCGTCTTGCAATAAGTTGCAGACACGCACGAAAATGCGGGAGTTTTCATGCTCTGGCGGCGCATCAACTGCAATAAAATGAGCCCCATCAGTGCGGACCCTAAAATAGCGACGAAAACTGGCATCGCCACTTACCAGGGTCAGATCTGCCTCACCTTTGATTTTGGGCAATAATTGTTTGAGTACCTGATTAGCCCAGAGCCCCAATTTTTCCTGTCTGGATTTCGACATTTATAATATTTCGACTCGATTTTTCAGTTGCTTTGCAATCAAACTTCAATGAATTATTATGCCTATGCGCGCCAGTTTAACCAATGCATAAACTTGTAAGTCGGTTTCATTTACGATTTGTTTATTTCCATTACACATTTCAATTTGATCTCTGCAGGATTGTTGTCTCGTGCCATTTAAGAAGCGTCTGCTAAGATCAGAAATCGCCTTCGTACTCTCCGTTGGATTATTTCTAGCTGCCTCACCTAAATCGGCAGATGCCCAGCTTCCTCAATATAGTTGTCGACCTAATGACGGCGGTGACGGATGGATTTGCGAAAATACTGGTCCTATTGAGTCTCCAAACACGGCCGATGGAACTGATCGTTACAACAGCCCGGGGGCAGTACTTCCGGACGGATCTGGTCCACAAAGACGATCCTCTTTCCAATTTCCAATTCAATTGCCTGAGGACCCTACAGAAGAATCTGCCGAACCCGAACAAGCTGAAGATGAATTAGAAGACGACGAGGAAGCCGAAGAGGACCCCGAAGACCAGGGCGCATCTCCGCAACAGCCTAGCTTTCCCCTTGCGCCCACCGCACCGATTGCAGAACCAATAGAAGAACCAGAACAAGAAGTCATTGCCCAACCGATAGTTGCACCCACTTCAGATTATGACTTGGACTGGGTTCCTCGCGAAGAACTAAGTGCAGAACAGTCATCTCTGATTCCAGGAAATTGTTGTGGTACATACGTCGATCCTGCTGCTGAACTTCTCGATCCTACCAATGATCCTGCAAATGCGGGAACTACCTTCTTAACAGATGAAACCGGATTATCTCAGATCAATCAGAATCTGATCACCATTGACGGTGAGGTCATTGTGCAACAGGGGTATCGCACGATTCGTAATGATAACGGCACTACCATCGATCGCGAGGCGAACACCGTGTTAATGGAGGGCAATGTTGAGTTTCGCGAGCCTGGGATTTTATTACTCGGCGACTCTGCCTATATCAACAGTTATGAATCTATTAACCGGGTCTCGGGCGCTCAGTATGTATTGCACAATTACGGAGCCCATGGCAATGCAGCCTCTGTAGTCTACTCTGGCGATTCTGGATTGGTGAGTATAGAAAATGGTGAATTTAGTCGTTGCGAACCCGGAAGTAATTTCTGGAAGTTAAGGGCAGACAGTATCGTGCTGGATCAAGATGCTAATCGCGGCTACGCCGACAATGTCAGCCTGAGACTTGGTGATTTTCCAATCTTTTATTACCCAGGCACCCTGCCGTTTCCCTTGGGTGACGAACCAATATCTGGCTTTCTCGCTCCGAGCACTGGCTCTACTCGAAGTGGAGGTTTCGATTTTGAGCTGCCATATTATTTCAATCTCGCCCCTCATTATGACGCCACTTTATCGCCAAGAATTATTTCGGACCGAGGCACGCTAGTTGGGCTGGAAGCCCGTTACTTGGCCAATTGGTCCATGAATACTTTAAATCTATCTGGACTATCTGGTGACAAACTCTATGATCCAACCACTATAAACAAACCCGGAACAGATTCACCACTTGTAGAAGATCGATGGTTTGTTGGATTTGAACACCAAGGACTTCTCGGTGGCGGTTTCTCTTCTTTTATTGATTACAACGCTATAAGTGATGCAGATTATTTCTATGACCTGGGAAGTAACGGACTGAATTTAACTAGCCGCACTCATCTCAATCGACAAGGCCGAATAAATTTTAATTCTGATTTTTTACGAGCAGGATTAAATGTACAAAGAATCGAGATCATTGATCCTCTTTATGCGAGATCGAATATCAACAAGCCGTTTGATCGGTTACCACAATTCTTCTTTGAAAGTAATGCTTACTTAAGGGGTGGCTTCCGAGTAGGAATTCGCGGTGAGGCTACTTCTTTCGATCGCAATCTAGATGAAGCTTTATTAACGATGAATCAATTGAATAATGGTGCGTTAATAAATGGTGAACGATTTAACCTCGAACCAGAAATAGGTTGGTCGAATGAAAATCTAGGTTGGTTTATTCGAACCAATGCCAAGTACAAACACATTCAATACAAATTACAGAACCAGGCATTAGGCACGATTGAAGATCCAGACCTTGGTATCGGTATCTTTTCCTTCGACGCTGGCTTGCTTTTTGAACGGGATATGAATCGAGATAGCGGTTGGCGACAGACTCTCGAACCTCGAGTGTCGTATTTATATAGCGAATATGAAGATCAAAGTTCTTTGCCTCTGTTCGATACCTCAGAATTGAATTTCAGCTTTAATCAACTGTTTCGCGACGATAGATACAGCGGCGGTGACCGAATAGCTGATGCCGATCAGGTCGCCTTTGCCTTAACCAGCCGCTTTTTAAATCCGCAAGGAAAAGAAACAGCCCGCATGAGCATCGGGCGGATCCACTATTTCGCGGACCGTTTGGTGACTCTAACCAATCCATTACAGACCTGGTTACCACGCTATTCCCCATTAACTAATGAATCAGCCCTTGCCGGTGAAATTGCCTTCTCATTAGGGGAAAACTGGCGCCTGAATACCGACGTACAATGGAATGAAGAAACCGAGATCATTGATGAGGGCGCATTCCAGCTCCGCTATCATCGCGACGATAATCATTTGCTAAATTTCGCCTATCGATACCGCAGCCTGGTAAGTAACCCATCCTTCATCTTCCCTTCCGGAATAGATGCGCGCATAAAGCAAACAGATATCTCTGCAGTCTGGCCAGTCAATAACAACTGGAGTCTATTGGCGCGCTGGAACTACGATCATAGCAATGAAAGAAATCTTGAGAGTTTTGCCGGTGTTGAGTGGTCTAATTGCTGTGCTACGATTCGCCTAATAGGCCGAGAATGGGTTGACGAAGACGAATTGTTTCTTCCTAATATCGAACCCGACCGAGGAATTTTTGTCCAATTTACTCTAAATGGGCTTGGAAACCTCACTGGAGGAGGTCTAAGCAACCTTTTAACCGACAGTATCTGGGGATTTAGAGAAACTGATTATGGCTTATAAACCAACTATTTCATTACTAGCCAAGACCTGCTTAATCGCAGCAGCGTTCTTTTCACTCAGTAATTCAGCCTTTGCTCAGCGGATACTGCTGGATCGGGTTATAGCGCTGGTTGACCAGGATGTTGTGTTGCAGAGCGAAATGGACCTGAGAATGACAGATATATTGAATGCTGCGGCTCGGGACAATCGAGAATTGCCCCCAGAAGATGAAATGAGAGATGACGTATTGGAAGCACTGATAATCGAAAGTATTCAATTGCAGATGGCTGAACAAGTCAGCATTCGTTTTGATGATGACATGATCAATCGTGTTCTAAATAACATGGCGCAAAGCAGTGATATGTCATTCGATCAATATGTCGCTGTGCTGGAAAATAATGGAGTGTATCTGCAAACCCGTGATCAAGTTCGGCGGCAAATGATGCTACAGGAATTGCAGCGCGGAATGGTTAATCGACGAATCTCCATAACCAATCAGGAAATTGATAATTTCCTCAATTCCGAGATGGGAAGAGAAGTAATGTCAGCAGATTACTTCATCGATCACTTATTAATTCCATTCGCCAGTGTCGACGGCGTTGATGAGCGCGATGCCAAATTAAAATATGCGGCCGACATCGTTGCTCGGGTTGGTGAAGGAGAAAACTTTCTCGAAGTGAGGACTGTAGCCAGACAAGCTAATGTATTTCCTGTCGAAAGCACTGACTTTGGCTGGCGCAAAGCGGAGAACTTACCTAATTTGTTTTCCACGATCGTAGAAGATATGGAACAAGGAGCTGTGGAAGGACCAATCGAAGCTGGCAATGGTTACCATGTAATATTCTTAGCAGGCAAGCGCGGTGGTACGGAACAAATCGTGAACCAAACAAATGTTCGTCACATCATGCTATCACCAAACGAAATCAGAAACGAACAGCAGACGATCGGAGAGATCAATGAACTAAGAGAAAGAATTCTTGCTGGCGAAGACTTTGCTTCAATCGCTCGGCAACATTCCGACGATGCCACATCTGTGGTAGGCGGTGGGGATTTAGACTGGGTAACCGAAGGCGGACTGCCAAGAGAATTCGAAATTGTTGTCGATCAGCTTGAAGAGAACAAACTTAGTGAACCGTTTGAAACTGCTACTGGTTGGCATATTGCTGAAGTACTTGGTCGACGTGAAACAGACCTCAGTGCTGAGTACTCCCGTTCTCAGGCAGAGCAAACCTTACGCAACAGAAAATTCGATCTCGAATTGCAAAATTGGCTAATCGAAATCCGCGAAGAAGCATTTGTCGAGTTTGTGGATTAAGGATTAAGCGGTTAATGACCTGTGACCAATCGAATTGCCATTACACCTGGCGAACCAGCTGGCATTGGACCTGACCTCGCCGTATTAACTGCCCAACATCCTCCACTTAACACCGAGCTTGTCATAATTGGCGATCGCGCAGTGCTAGAGCAGCGGGCTAAGTTACTAAACTTACCGCTTTCACTAAATCAGTTTTGCAGTTCGAACTCCAAACCCAGTTCTGCTGGAGAGCTTTCATTTATTCAGGTGGATACCCAAGAGCAAGTGATTGCTGGCAAACTTAATCCAGCAAATGCTCACTACGTGCTAGAAACTTTGCGCTTAGCGGCCAATAAAGTAATGATGGGAGAGCTGGATGCAATGGTCACTGGCCCGGTGCATAAGGGAAATATAAATAATGCAGGTATCGCCTTTACTGGTCATACCGAGTTCCTGGCAGAACATTGTAATAAGGATCTAACCGTAATGATGTTGGCGACTGAGGGATTACGAGTGGCTCTAGTCACAACGCACTTGCCGTTAACGGAAGTGCCAGGAGCTATAAATAAGGAACTCCTTAGCAACATCATTACCATTTTGCATGAAGACCTAACAAAGAAATTTGGAATTGGAAATCCAACGATTCTGGTGTGCGGATTAAACCCTCATGCCGGTGAAGGGGGACATATTGGCCGAGAAGAAATAGATATAATTGAACCGGTAATGCAAGAAATGCAGACCGCCGGCATGGACCTTATTGGACCGCTACCTGCGGACACTCTGTTTACTGCTAAGTATCTCGATCATGCAGATGCTGTGCTATCCATGTATCACGATCAAGGTTTGCCAGTTTTGAAGTTCAAAGGTTTTGGTGATGCCAGCAATATCACTCTGGGTCTACCTATAATCCGCACGTCAGTTGATCACGGTACCGCACTAAATCTTGCCGGAACGGGTGAAGTGAATACCGGCAGTTTCTACAATGCCATAGCAACTGCAAACGATATGGTTAGCCATTGGAGTGCATATGAAACCTGAAGTGGCTAACGTAAAACTGAGTAACGGGCTTCCCTATCAAGCGCGCAAAAGATTCGGGCAGAACTTTTTGCATGACCAAAACATAATCGACAAGATCATCGAACAAATTGAACCAAAGAATAGTGATCACCTGGTGGAAATAGGCCCGGGTCAGGGTGCGCTCACGAAACCCCTGGCAAGCTCTGGAGCGAAACTTGATTGCATCGAACTAGATCGAGACTTGGCAAAATATCTAGACAAGGAATTTAGTCAAGAAGAGAGTGTCTCAATCTTTCAGCAAGACGTTCTTAAGTTTGATTTATCGACTTTAACGGGTACGGAAAAATCTCTACGAGTTATCGGCAATCTCCCTTACAACATTTCCACACCAGTAATTTTTCATTTGCTTAAGAGACATCAATTAATATTAGATATGGTTTTTATGTTACAGCTGGAAGTTGTGCAAAGACTGATAGCCAAAGCAGGTAAAAAAAATTATGGCCGATTAGGTTTAATGGTACAGTACTTCTGTGAGGTAGAACATTTATTCAATGTCCCCTCTTCTGCATTTACTCCCAAACCTAAAGTAGTTTCCGCAATAGTCCGTTTGAAACCCCATTCTGACTTTCCGATTGAGGCAAAAGACCCGGACTGTTTGCAAACTGTGATTCGTTCCGCATTTAATCAACGCAGAAAGACCTTGAAAAATAGCCTTCGAGCTGTCATTTCAGAAAAAATACTAAAAGAGTTGCCAATAGATGCTAGTCTTCGGCCGGAAAACTTATCTTTGGCTGATTACGTCTTAATTAGTGATGCCATCAGCAAATGATGTGATATGGACAATATTAGCGACACCATAAAAATAGAAGTAAACACACGATATCTAGACGAGCAGTCGGAACCAGCGAAAAACCGCTATGTGTTTGCTTATTCAATAGAAATCACCAATCAAGGCGCTGAATCTGTAACTTTGTTAAACCGTCACTGGCATATTACCGATGACAATAACAAGGTAGAGGAAGTTATTGGTGAAGGAGTTATCGGTCAGCAGCCCGAAATTGCTCCAGGTAAATCTTTCAATTATACCAGCGGAGCCGTTATAGAGACTGAATTAGGCACTATGCGTGGCAGTTATGAGATGCAAACTTCCGCAGGTGAGAAATTTCAAGCACCGATTCCTGCATTTTTACTTTCCCTACCCCGCACAGTTCATTAAGCGTAAAAGCCTTGTCTTAAAGGAGTGCTATACTGCGGACTTTTTTGGATCGTGGTTCGGGTCATGAGTACGTATGTCATTGGGGACATTCAAGGCTGCTATAAGGCTCTGAAAAAGCTTTTAAAGAAAGTTTGTTTCGCTCCGGGAAAGGATAAGCTCTGGTGCGTTGGTGATCTTGTCAATCGCGGTCCTCATTCACTCGAAACTTTGAAATATCTGCAGGACATCGATGATTCCCTGCAAATAGTCCTTGGCAATCACGATCTTCACTTTATTGCCATTCATGAAGGATGCGCACCTACAAGAACAAAAGATACACTAGCCAAGCTACTTGATGCCAAAGACTGCGATGAGTTAAGTAATTGGTTGAGAAACAAACCGTTAGCTCATTTCGATTGCATCGATACTGAGAATGGACATGAAGATTTCCTCATGATTCATGCTGGAGTAGCACCGAGTTGGTCATTGCAGAAAACTCTCGACCTTGCTGCTGAAGTAGAACTCGCTCTGCAGGGAAAGGATTATCGCAAGTATCTAAAAAATATGTACGGTGATGAACCAATACGCTGGCACGACGAGTTGAACGGACAAGAAAGACTTCGAACAATCACCAACTACCTAACCCGAATTCGCTTTTGTGACGACATAGGCAGTCTAAGACTCGATATCAAGGAAGGCCTTTGCGCCGCCCCTTCTGGATTCAAACCCTGGTTTGAATATGAAAATATTTCGAGCAAGGCTACAATCTTATTTGGCCATTGGGCTGCACTGGAAGGGCGCACCGACAAACAACGCGTGTATGCGTTGGATACTGGCTATGTCTGGGGTCGTGAACTCACTCTGATGCGACTGGAAGACCATTGTTTATACTCCATAGCAAAATAACCTACTCCGTTTTTTAGCAATATGGAAACCTATTTAGTAGGCGGTGCTGTCCGCGATAAATTGCTGGATATCCCTGTCAAAGATGAAGACTGGGTGGTTGTTGGTGCTCACCCTGAAGATCTATTGAAAATGGGATACCGCCAAGTAGGGAAAGGATTTCCAGTATTTCTTCATCCCGAAACACATCAAGAGTATGCCTTAGCTCGAACTGAACGAAAGACTGGCCCAGGGCACAATGCCTTCGATTTTGATGCCTCAGAACATGTTAGCCTGGAAGAAGATTTACGCCGCCGGGATTTAACAATCAATGCCATGGCACAAACCAAGTCTGGCGAAATTATCGATCCCTATGGTGGCCAAGAAGATTTAACTGATAATGTTTTACGGCATGTGTCTGAAGCATTCAGTGAAGATCCCCTCAGAGTACTGCGGGTTGCAAGATTCGCGGCAAAATTCAAAAACAGAGGATTTGTTGTAGCTGACGAAACCATGAAGTTAATGACTGCCATGGTTGCCAGTGGTGAATTAGAAACTCTGGTAGCAGAAAGAGTTTGGCAGGAAACAGAATTAGCATTATCAACAGATGCGCCGCAAGAATTCGTTTCGGTGTTAAAACAGTGTGGCGCTCTCGCGGTAATTCTTCCTGAGGTGGATGCGCTGTTCGGTGTACCACAGCCAGAAAAATATCATCCTGAAATCGACACTGGAGTTCACATCTTGATGAGTCTAGAGCAGGTGGCAAAACTTTCAGATGATGCGACAGTCAGATATGCAACACTCGTGCATGATGTCGGAAAAGCTGTAACAGATAAATCGAAATGGCCAAGTCACTATGGTCACGAAGTACTGGGTATTCCGTTGCAACAGAGTATTGCCAAACGCTTGCGAGTACCGAATGGGCATGCGCAATTAGCAGCGTTAGTTTGTGAGCATCACACTAAGTTACACCGTGTACAGCAACTGCGTCCTTCCACACTCTTAGGTCTATTCGAATCTCTGGATGCACTTCGTCAACCTAAACGCCTGGAAAGGTTTCTACTTGCATGCGAAGCAGATGCCAGGGGTCGAACTGGTTTGGAAGATCGCGAATATCCCCAACGGGATTATCTTAATGCTGTACTCGAAGCGGTTAATCAATTAGATGTGGAAGCATTACTGGCGGAAAACTTCAAAAGAAGTCCATCAGAACTTATTCGTAACACGCGTTTACAAATCGTTTCGGACAAAGTTGCGGAATTGGTAGGCGACGATGTCTGAAAACAAAGTAGCACTCATTACGGGATCAGCGAGACGTATCGGCGCAAGCATTGTTTCGAAGTTTCATTCCGAAGGCTTCGATGTCATAGTCCATGCGCGCAGATCAACCGATGCTGCACAAGAATTAATGGAAAAAATGAATTCAGTAAGGACCAATAGTGCAAATTTGGTGTTAGCGAATCTAACTGAAACGGAGGATGTTGAACAACTACCTCGGCAAGCATTGCAATGTTTTGGACGAATAGATGTGCTGGTCAATAACGCCTCTGCCTTTTATCCAACTCCAATTCAGGACGCAACGCAAAATGATTGGGATGAGTTATTCAGTTCTAATGTGAGAGCAGCTTATTTCCTTTGTCAGGAGCTAGCCGATGAATTAATCAAAAACAAAGGTGCGATTATCAACATAGTAGACACCCATGCAGATAATCCGCTTTCCAATCATTCAATCTATAACATGGCAAAAGCTGCTTTAAAGACCATGACAAAATCTTTGGCGAAAGACTTAGGTCCAACTGTACGAGTTAATGGCGTTTCCCCAGGCGCAATACTATGGCCGACCCCCCTAGAAAATGAAGATGATCCTGAAGTTATACAAGCTCGAGGAAAAATTGTGAAAAGCATCCCGCTAAGTCGGCTAGGCGACCCGGAAGACATTGCTGCCATGACCTACTTCCTAGCAATAGAAGCTAGCTACGTGACCGGGCAAGTTATCAAGGTTGATGGCGGACGCAGCTTAAACTAACGAGTAAGTGAATATTCTGGAAAATGAAACTCATGCTGCAGACTTTGAAAAGATGAATCCTAATAAACTAATTCCCGTCCCAGATCTCGGCAAATGTCATAGAAATTTGGTCATAGATTCTAGAAGTTGATTTCTGTGGGCCAAATTTTTTGTGAGTCTCGATCAAATTGTTCCCAAAACTTCAGGTATGTCTGGTCTGAATCTGGTAAATGCATATCCGGATGCAATTCGCTAAGCGGTTTTAAGACAAAAGCATTTTCCAATATTTCTGCTCGAGGAAGAGAGAGTCCACAATCATCACCTGTTTCTCTGCCGTATATCAAAATATCGATATCGATAGTTCGATCTGAAAATCTAGGCTGTGATCGATCCCGGCCTAATGAATTTTCAAGCTCCTTTAAATAAATAACTATTTCTTTCAAGGGCACATCAGAATCGACGGAAGCAGCAAGATTTAAAAAATTTTCTCCGGAAAATCCTATCGCTTCACTTTCATAAACTGTCGAAAGCGCAATGTCCCCAAACTCCTGGCGCAGAGATTCTATTGCATAACCAATATTGGATATTGCGTTGACGTTACTGCCAAGTGAGAGAATTAAAAGGGCCAAAAAGATTCTCTGAATTTGGTTATGACCTGCTATCGCGTTCGATGATGACGCCGACGTCTTTCGATCCAGTTATAGCGCCAGGTTTACCCAACTGCAACCTTACCCAATTAACACCGAACTCATTCAATACTATTTCCGCAATTTTTTCCGCAAGAGTTTCTACCAAGAAAAACTGAGAGTTCTCAACGAAGTCGATTAGGCGTTTTGCAACTGCTTTATAGTCCAATGCATGCTCAATAGAATCTGATTCTGCCGCTTTGCAAATATCGCTGGCCATTTCCAGATTAATGCTGACTACTTGTTTCTGTTCACGCTCCCAATCATAGATGCCAATGATAGTTTTAACCTCGAGTTCGCGAATGTAAACAATATCCATAGCAGCTCCTAAATAGCGGACAAGGTTTCCAAAGACCAACGAGGCTGAACATGAATACCAAGATCCACAGACTCACCGGCAAGCAATCGCTGACACCCCGTATAAGCAATCATCGCACCATTGTCAGTGCAAAACTTAAACTGGGCGTAATACAAACGTCCGTTAATCTTTGCCATGGTGCTTTCCAATACTTCTCTTAATTGCACATTAGCACTTACACCACCGGCGATGATCAAAGTCTCTAATCCGGTATGGTCCATTGCTCTTCTACATTTAATCGCCATGGTCCCAACAACGGCTTCTTCAAAAGCTTTTGCAATATCGGCAGCGGTCTGTTCGTCCAATCCATCATCTGCTGTGTGATTAGCAATAGTATTGCGCACAAATGTTTTTAATCCACTAAAACTAAAATCCAGCCCTGGTCTATTAGTCATAGGTCTGGGGAAATCGAATCGACCACTTTTACCCTGCAGAGCCAACTTCGCAACATGGGGCCCACCGGGATAAGGCAGGCCCAACATCTTGCCCACTTTATCGAATGCTTCACCGGCAGCATCATCTAGTGATTCACCCAGCATTTCATACTTTCCGATGCCATCAACTCGAACCAATTGGGTGTGGCCCCCAGAAACCAGAAGTGCAACAAATGGAAAACTCGGCGGATCTGGTTCCAACATTGGTGCCAGCAAATGGCCTTCCATGTGATGCACACCGATTGCGGGAATGCCTAAACCCATAGCTAGTGATCGCCCAATACTGGCTCCCACAAGTAGCGCACCCACCAAACCAGGTCCAGAAGTATAAGCAACTGCATCCAATTCGGATTGATCTATTCCGGCTTCTGCCAGAACTTGTTTCACGAGTGGCAGGGTTTTGCGAATATGGTCACGGGAAGCCAATTCCGGGATTACTCCACCATACTTTGCATGAATATCTACCTGACTGTACAAACAGTCTGCGAGCAATCCCGCATCGCTGTCATAAACAGCGATACCAGTTTCATCACAGGAGGTTTCAATACCCAGTACTTTCAATGACTTAAACTCGATGGTATGTCCAAGAGAATGGTAATCATGCCAAAAATTGAGGAAGATCCCAAATACTCCTAAATTAGCCGCCGGTAGCGCCCAAATCCTTTGCAATTCAGACGTTTGGCCATTAAGATACGCACCCCTGAATCCCTCTTCCCGACATTATTCGAGGTCGAGGCTAAACTTCAGCACGCACAACACAAGACGGGTGATTTAAAACATGCCAATGGTCAAGCTAAAAGAGAACGAGCCTTTTGATGTGGCCCTGCGCCGTTTCAAACGTTCTTGCGAAAAAGCTGGCACTCTTGCAGAAGTGCGTCGTAGAGAATTTTACGAAAAGCCAACTTCAGTCAGGAAACGAAAGGCTGCGGCAGCTGTTAAGCGTCATTTGAAAAAGCTTCAGCGCGAAAGCCGCAAGAATCAGCGATTCTATTAATTCTGCGGTGGCTGAACCTTGTTCAACCACTTTTTTATCTCAACTCCAAAGCTCATGCCCGATAGTTCTCTAAAACAGCAAATCAATGAGGCCATGAAGGATGCCATGCGCGCCAGAGATAAAGCGCGTCTGGGGACTATTCGTTTAGCCTTGGCGGAAATTAAAAGAGTAGAAGTAGATGAGCGCATCGATCCTGATAATTCCCGGGTGACTTCTATTCTGGATAAAATGGTTAAGCAGAGACGTGAGTCAATCAAACTATTTGAATCTGCGGGCCGTGACGAGCTTGTGGCCCAGGAACAATCTGAAATTGATGTTTTGCAGGAATTTCTTCCCCAGGCTCTCAATGAAGAAGAGCTGGATGCAATCATCAGTGCCGCTCTTAGTAATACTGGAGCGCAAGGCATGCAGGACATGGGCAAAGTTATGGGAATAATTAAACCCAAAGTTGTCGGCCGAGCTGATATGTCCATGGTAAGCGATAAAATTAAAGCAGCTTTGTCGTAAAAGCGAACTTGCTGCGGGAACCACCTTCTTCGTTAATCTCTCCTCAATGCAGTCTCTTACTAGATGCAAGTTTTTACTTTGGGTCAGGTCTTGTCGCAACTATGGCTCTCTCGCTAAATGCTCACCATCGGATATGAATAAATTCGAAGAAAGGTTTTGCTCTCGCTGATCGCCCGTGTAGCATCTCTATTTGAATGATAAAAAAATCAGTAATTCTCAGCGATTCGCAGGTATGGCCGGTCTTATCCCTCAATCCTTTATAGATGATCTCCTCCATAGGACTGACATTGTCGAAGTAATCGACAAACGGGTCCCTCTTAAGAAACGGGGAAATAACTATACCGCCTGCTGTCCATTTCATCAGGAAAAAACGCCTTCATTCAGCGTTAATCAAGATCGCCAATTCTATTACTGCTTTGGCTGTGGAGCAGGTGGCAATGCCATTGGCTTCGTTATGAACTTCGAACAATCGGAGTTTCCACAAGCTCTGGAAACTTTGGCTCACGATGCAGGATTGGAAGTTCCGCGGGAAGAATCGAAAGCACAACAACGAAAAAGTTCAGAGAATGCTGAGATCATTAAGGTCTTGGAATTAGCAAGTAAGTTCTACCAATTCCAACTGCGGCAACACAGCGACAAGAACGAAGCTGTTTCCTATTTAAAAGATAGAGGGGTTAGTGGCGAGATCGCCAGAGATTTTGGACTGGGTTACGCACCGGCCGGTTGGGACAACTTGATCAAGGCTGTTGTAACTGGTGAGAAACATGAACATTCATTGTTGAAAGCCGGTCTGATTATTCAACGCAACAAAGAAAAAAATGACGAAAGCGAAAAAGATGGTCAACGTCGATACTACGATCGCTTTCGTGAGCGTATTATTTTTCCAATTCGAGATAGTCGTGGACGCACTATTGCTTTTGGTGGTCGCGTTCTCAATGACGAAAAACCCAAGTACCTGAATTCACCAGAAACTGCAGTGTTTCATAAAAGCTCTGAACTTTATGGACTTTTTGAAGCGAAGAAGTCCGGCGAGAAGTTTAACAAGTTGTTGCTGGTTGAAGGCTACATGGATGTCATCGCTCTGGCACAAATGGGGATTAGGAACGCAGTGGCAACATTGGGTACTGCAACCAGCTCCAACCATTTAATCCGAATGTTTCGCCAGGTAGCGGAAATCATATTCTGTTTCGATGGTGACGATGCTGGCAGCGCTGCAGCATGGAGAGCGTTAGAAACAACCCTACCCCTGATGGAAGATGGTCGCCAGGTAAAATTTTTGTTTCTTCCCAGTGGAACTGATCCCGACTCTCATGTGCGCGCCATAGGCAAAGAAAAATTCGAATTGGAACTGGAATCCGCAAAACCCCTTGAAGATTTTTTCTTCGAAAAGCTATCTGAAGATCTCGATATGAATTCAATCGAAGGGAAAGCCAGGCTTAGCAATCTTTCTAAGAAATACATCCGCCAGATTCCACGAGGAGTGTATGCCCAACTCATGTTGGATCGCTTATCTCAAACTTTGGGCGTTACCAGTGAATCACTTGATCTGCTCTTATCAACAAATGCACCTAAACAGGAATCGAACCCGCCGATGCCTCCAGTTCCCCAAACCGAAAGGCAACCAAGGGAAGGAAGAAAAACCACCAATACTAAGCTTAGTGTCTATCGTAAACCGGCCAGTGTAAAAGCCATAGAATTGCTGTTGCGAAATCCAGAAATCGCGTTATCCGTTACTCAAAACCTTGAGCCACTTCGCACTGCTGAAGACGAAGGGCGGAAATTGCTCCTGTCACTAGTTGAAATGGTCAAGAAAGACCCCAATACAGAGGTATTTACATTGTTGGGCTATTGTTACGGTACGAGCTTAGGCAGCCAACTTACCCAGCTATTAGCGGCAGAGAAGATCACACCACAGGAAGGAGTCGAAAAGGAGTTTCTCCAGATACTTGACAACATCCTGTCAGATATCGCGAAAAAACTGGAATTGCTGCAGCTCAAAGACGAGCTGAAATCCCGAGTAAATGAGGCAAAAGAACAAAGCTAAGCTGCCGAAATAACAGTCTAAATTAGATATACAAGGCACACAGCCGCCGCTATAATGCTCGGCTGATTTTTTTCACCCAACCAGCATTCCCGCTGGCTTAAAGACG
Source organism: Pseudohongiellaceae bacterium (assembly GCA_045565735.1). Lineage (GTDB taxonomy): Bacteria > Pseudomonadota > Gammaproteobacteria > Pseudomonadales > Pseudohongiellaceae > UBA9145. The sequence continues at coordinate 2,020 of JBJLER010000061.1, read as the reverse complement.
GAAATTCATGGCTGAAATTATTGCACCACAATCAAGTCTGAAAGCATTGATCGCAAAGGGCAAGGAACAATCGTACCTCACCTATGCGGAGGTTAACGATCACTTGCCGGAATCAATTTCCGATCCAGATCAAGTCGAAGACATTATTCAAATGATTAATGATATGGGCATTAAGGTGTTCGAAGCTGCACCGGACACCGATTCATTACTGCTTAATGAAGAAGAAAGCGATACGGGTGCGGACGAAGTTGCTGCCGCTGAAGCTGCCGCTGCGCTTGCTGCCGTGGAAAATGAAGCTGGTCGCACAACCGATCCTGTGCGTATGTACATGCGTGAGATGGGGACCGTCGAACTGTTAACCCGTGAGGGCGAAATAGTTATCGCGAAACGCATCGAAGAAGGCTTGCGAGAGCTGATGAAAGCGATGGCCTATTTTCCGGGAACTGTCGAGCACGTACTAAACGAATACGCGTTAGTCGATTCCGAAGAGCGTCGATTAAACGAAATCATGACCGGCTATCTGGATAACACAGATGATGAAATCCCTGTAAGCACACCTGAAGCACGAGCAGCCCCTGAAGCAGGCAATAATAACGATGCAGGCGTGGATAGTGATGACGATGACGACGAAGAAGGAAATATCGGCCCTGATCCTGAAGTGGCAAAGGAACGATTTACAGAATTACGTCAACAATATGAAGTGACCAGCTCTATTGTCGGTCGTCGCGGCCGTACCGATGCTAAAGCAGTTGCAGAGTTGGAAAAACTTGGCGAACTATTTAAAAGTTTCAAACTCACACCCAGACAGTTTGATCCTTTACTAACTCATATACGTGCAGTCCTAACCCGTCTACGCCGACATGAGAGAACGATCATGAGCCTCGCTGTTCGCAGTGCCAAAATGTCGAGAAAAACTTTTATCGGGTCATTCCCAGGCAATGAGATCAATGAGAAATGGATTGATCAACACATTAAATCGAAAGAAGCCTATTCTGAATTATTGGTAAACGTGAAGACTGAAGTGCTTCGTGCGCAGAAGAAAATTCGTTTATTACAGGAAGAAACTGGTCTAACAGTAACCGAAATTAAAGACATTAATCGACGGATGTCTATTGGTGAAGCTAAATCACGTCGCGCCAAGAAGGAAATGGTCGAAGCAAACTTAAGACTGGTAATTTCAATTGCAAAGAAATACACCAATCGCGGCTTGCAATTCCTCGATCTGATTCAAGAAGGCAACATCGGTTTGATGAAGGCTGTGGACAAGTTCGAATATCGTCGTGGTTATAAGTTCTCAACTTACGCCACCTGGTGGATTCGTCAGGCCATTACCAGATCCATTGCCGACCAGGCACGAACAATTCGTATACCAGTGCACATGATCGAGACGATCAACAAACTGAATCGAATTTCACGTCAGATGGTTCACGAGAAAGGCCGCGAACCTACTCCAGAAGAGTTGGGCGAGCGTATGGAAATGTCGGAAGACAAAGTTCGCCGAGTTCTCAAGATTGCGAAAGAACCAATCTCCATGGAAACTCCAATCGGTGACGATGAAGATTCACATCTGGGCGATTTTATTGAAGATGGCACCGTCGATTCGCCAGTGGACTCATCAATCGATGAAGGTCTGCGTGAAGCCACTAAAGATGTACTTGGGTCACTAACGGCAAGAGAAGCAAAAGTACTGCGTATGCGTTTCGGTATTGATATGAATACCGACCACACGTTGGAGGAGGTGGGTAAACAATTTGATGTTACCCGTGAGCGAATACGACAGATCGAAGCGAAAGCGTTACGCAAGCTGCGACATCCTACACGCTCTGATCACCTCAAGAGCTTTCTCGACGAATAAGCGAGTTTGGAAAGATCACAAGGGGCGCTATAATGCGCCCCTTCTTTTTGGATAAGAAGAAATTCCAAAGTCCAAAGGGGGCCTATAGCTCAGTTGGTTAGAGCGCCGGACTCATAATCCGTCGGTCCGAGGTTCGAGTCCTCGTGGGCCCACCAACTAAATCAA
>JBJLER010000060.1:0-25465 GCA_045565735.1 Pseudohongiellaceae bacterium | reverse complement strand
AATACGTCAAACTCTTCGGTAAGCGGAGTAAGATCTAATTGCATTCCCTGTCTTTGATCGTAGACACGGATAGTATAGGTAAGAGTTTCTCCGCGAGCTAATTCATTACGGTCGACAGAAACCTCTACCTCTTGTGCTATTGCCGCGGAGCAAAGAAACGTAAGTACTATACACAGGAGCGCTCTGGTTATATTGCTCACCAAATCTGACCCCCACTCTGAACGCTATTAGCGGTACCGTTTAACTGACGTTGCCGATACTGATAACGGAACTTGCGACGCAATAGTTCGCCGGGGTCATCTTCGATTCTACGCAACCATTGCTCTAAAGCCTGTTGGTCTTCAAATTCTTCGTTTGAAGACTGACTAGGGGTATTTTGTTCGCTGTTGGACTCCGAGCTTTCCTGTTCTTCCGGTGATTCGTTTTGTTGTTCTTGTTGCTGCTGATCTTCGTTGCCTTCCTGGCTTTCCTGATCCTGATTTTCAGAGTTTTGATCTTGCTCCTCGGACTGTTGCTGAGAATTCTGCTCAGACTGGTTTTCTTGGTTCTCGCCGTCTTGATTCTCGCCTTGTTCTGATTCTTGCTCTTCTAAGAGCTGTTCAATAATTTCTTTGTTGTTGATGGCGTCTTCGTGAACAGGCATTAATTCGATGGCCAGATCGTAGGCAGCAATAGCTTCAGCGTAATTGCCCGCTAGGGCTAATGCGTTACCGCGGTTGTAGTGACCATCTGGTGTGTCGCTAGCGCTGAATGCAGCGATGGCAGATTCATAGTCCTGTGATCGATAACTGGCAGCTCCGCGCCAATCGGAGGATTCAAATAAGGCAGCGGCAAGTTGATGATTATCCGCGGCAAAGGCTTCTGCCGCTTGCTGGTCTTTAGTTTTCCAAAGATCGCTCCATTCAAAAGCTAACGCAGGTTGACTGGGAAACATTAAGGCGGGCCCGATCAGTAAGAGAATGGTGAACAACCAGCCACGACGAAAAGCCAGTGCCGTTAATGGAACAACTAGGAATAGAAGGAATGGGCCGGTTTCATACCAGACGTCGAATTCTTCTTCTACTTCTGTCAGTTCTTCGTTATCCAGTAGCTGATTCTCTGCTAATAAGAATGCCAAATCCGCATCGGAAAGTTGTATATCGTGATAACGGCCGCTTACTCGATTGGTTAATGATTCCAGCACATTTTTGTTTAAAGTCGGAACCACCATGGCGCCAGTTTCGTCGGTAAGGAAGCTGCCATCGCTGGTCCGAATTGGCGCTCCTTCTTCTGTGCCTATTCCCATTACTAACAATTCATAATCTGTTTCTTGGATCTGTTCGGTTATTAACAATTCCTGTTCAAAACCGCTGATACCGTCGGTCATTAACAAGATGCGGCCGTCGGTAGATTCCACGTCATTCAATAAGTTAATAGCCATGTCGATAGCTGACATTGGATTGCTTCCAAACAAAGGCATGATGTTCGGACTCAGAGAAGGTGCTAGTGCATCGATAGTTACCACATCATCGGTAAGTGGTGTTACTACGTGAGCATCGCCGGCATAAACAACCAGTGCAGTTTGTCCTTCTTCTCTTAAAGCCAATATGTCTCGCAGTTTACGTTTGGCCAGATCGAGGCGAGTTGGGTTGTGATCCGGTGCGAACATGGATAAAGATAAGTCCATGACGATAACCAGCGAATCTTCTCTTTTTTGCACAGGCTGTGGTAACTGCTCCCAAACCGGTCCGGACATGGCAAAGGTGGATAATACCCAGGCACTGAAAAGTAATAAGAGAGGGGTGCGCTGTGCAGTATTCTTGCTTCTATCTAACAGATAGGGCAATAAGTTTTTATCGATAGCCTTGTCCCAGGCAGTAACCACAGTGTTAATACGCCACATGGCAACGAAGAAAATTAATGCAGGAATTAAGGCAAGTAACCAGATCGGTCGCAGAAAATGAAAATCCTGGATCATGTTGGCGGGAATTAGAATATCCATCAGGCATTCCCTCCACTTGATGCTAATTCTACCTCTACCTCTTCTTCGTATACTTCGATGCGGGCTCGAGCAGTCAACGCTAGCCAGGGAATCGAAACCAGAGCAAGAATAAAACTTATGATAAGTGCAGCACCCAACGGCCAATAAAATAAAACACGAGTAGGGCGATAAGTTTGTTCGTCCTGCTCAATTGTTTCGAGGCGATCCAACTCTTCGTAGATATCTACTAGGTCATTAACATCTCGTGCGCGGAAATAACGGCCACCGGTAGATTCCGCTATGCGAGTAAGTACGGCTTCATCTAATTCCGCAGAAGGATTAATTGCTCGAGCTCCAAAAAATGTGCGCTGTACTACCTGATCAGCACCGATACCGATAGTATAGATTTTAATGTTTTCTTGTTGTGCTAATTGACCAGCTTGTTCTGGGGAAACAGCACCAGCATTATTTACGCCATCAGTTAGTAAAACTAAAACTCGACTGTTTTCTGGTCGCGTACGCAAATGAATCACTGCCAAGCCGATGGCATCACCTATAGCAGTTGCTGACTCTTCGATAATTCCTATTTCGGCTTCCTCTAATAAAGTGCCAACTGTTTCTCGGTCGAAAGTCAGCGGTGCCTGAATATATGCATGGGCTGCAAACAGAATTAATCCCAAACGATCACCTTCGCGCCGCTCGACAAAGTCACCAACAACGGCTTTGACTACGTCTATGCGCGAAGCCTGACGGTTTCCCACCACCATATCCTGAGCTTCCATAGATCCGGATATATCTACCGACAACATCAAATCGCGACCGGTTGAAGGAAGTTGTACTGGTTCTCCGAGCCATTGGGGACGACTGGCGGCCAATACGATTAGCAACCAGATTAAGGTGCAAAAAATCAAATTGAGCAGTCGGCTGTTGGTAAGATTTTCGTTGTCTGATTGCAAGCGGGAGAGCACGCTAAAAAAAGGAACATACAGTGCCGCATCCTGACGTGGCGCACGAGAAATCAGCCTATATATAAGAAAGGGTAGCGGCAGAGTGAGAAAGGCCCATGGCCAAGTAAATTCAAGCATCAGTCATTCGCTTCCTTGAGCTCGGAGTCTTTCTGGTTGCCTAGATAAAGACTTGTGATCCATGTCTGACCAAGACTGTTCATAGCATCCACGTCGACGTCACATTGGGTCTGAAAACGGCCAAAACTGAGGGCTGCGGCGATTTCATCATTAAGCTCGGAAGAGTCACCTTTTTGTCGGATAAAATCAACCCAGGCGTCACCGCCGAGGCCCGCGACATTTGCCTTTGGAAAATGAACCAGAGCAACGCGACGTATTACTGAGTTGAATTCATTTACGTAGCGAAGTCTTAGAGTACCTGGATCGTCATCTTCGGCTCCGGCGAATCGCTGGTAACAATTATCTAGCTCCGCCAGCGCATGCTGACAGACTAAACGCAAGTTGCGTAATTGCACCATTCGACGAATTAAATAGAGACCACCCCCTAAAAGCAAAAGAGCAAGAATCCACCAGCCAGGGGCAGGTGGCCAATAGCTGACTTCAGCAGGCAGATGAATATCTGCGAGTTGGGCTAATAGCTCTTCGCTATCCATTGTCGGATTTGCTCCACCACCAGTTGGTTTGTACGCATCTTAATCAACTGGATTTGTAGTTTATCGAATTCGCTAGTCAAGCGATTCATGCGCTCATGGAATTGTTCGCGATAACGAATTCTCGTCTTGCTGTTGTGGGTATTCAAGGCTCCTTTGTGGCTGCCATCGGTAATAGAGTAGATTCCCGGAACTGGCAATGATTCTTCAAGGGTGTCGTATACCAGGCAGCAAATTACATTGTTGTGCCGCGAAAGCTGATTCAGATACTGCAGGGCCTTCTCATCCAATGTTGCGAAATCTGAAATGACATAGAGCGTACTGCCAGGTTTGGTGATTCGTCGAATCTGGCCTAATGCATGAGCCAATCCTGGCCGGAATCCTTGATCAGTAGGATTTTGGCTTTCGGGTTCTTTAACTTCTGGCAACTTTTGGTTGTATTCGAATACCTGGTTTAATAAATGGAGCGCAGAGCGGCGACTGCGCTTCGGCCGCACCAGATTTGCTTCAATATCCGAGAAGACCAGACCACCCACTCGGTCGCCATTATCTATGGCGAGCCAGCAAAACACTGCCGCAGCCTGTGCCGCGACCACGGATTTGAAGGCAATCTGGCTGCCAAAATACATATTGTGCGTCTGATCTACCGCTATAATGACGGGACGTTCACGCTCTTCTCGAAATACTTTGGTAAAAGGACGATTTGTACGCGCGGTAACACGCCAATCGATTAATCTGATGTCGTCACCGGGCTGATAGGGCCTAAACTCCTCAAAATCGATACCACGGCCTCTCATCTTGGATAAATGTAATCCAGAGATACCGGCTATGGAGCGAGTGTGAGCAATATACTCCAAGGTTTTGGCGGCATAGCGCTGGATCAGCAGTTGTTGCAGGCTGATCACGGCCCCTTTGCTCCGGTAGCGAGCATGATGAGGATCGATTTGCAGCTTCGCCGACATTTGATTTGTCCCGACGGGATTAGGCTGAAGGAACGCGTTCGCGAATGGTCTCTAATACCTTGTCTGGAGTAATGCCACTGGCCTCAGCTTCAAAGCTTAACAGAATTCTGTGGCGTAGCGCGTCAAACATGATTTCCTGAACGTCGTCCGGGCTGACGAAATCCCTCCCCTGAATCCAGGAGTAGGCTCGTGCGCAGCGGTCCAATGAAATGGTTCCTCGAGGGCTGGCACCGTATTCCAACCAGGAGGCGAGGTCTTCGCCATATAGTTCGGGTTGGCGTGATGCCATGATCAGCTGAATGATGTATTCCTCAACTTCTGGCGCCATATGCATTGCAAGTATTTCCTGTCTTGCTTCGAACAGATTTTCCTGAGCAACTTGCTTCGGAGGTTCTGGTAGCTTGTTTGCCGCCTCATTCCTAACTAAGTGAAGAATCTCTCTTTCTGCTTCGATTACAGGATAATCGATGGTTACGTGCATAAGAAATCTGTCTAGCTGTGCTTCCGGAAGTGGATAGGTACCTTCCTGCTCGATTGGGTTTTGGGTGGCCATAACAAGAAATAGCGGTGGCAGGGTGAATGATTCTCTGCCCACGCTCACCTGATGCTCGCCCATAGCTTCCAACAATGCAGATTGGACTTTTGCTGGCGCCCGGTTGATTTCGTCTGCCAACACTAAATTATGGAATATTGGTCCCTGCTGGAAGCGAAATGTCCCATCTTCCGGTCGAAATACTTCGGTACCTGTTATATCACTTGGTAACAGGTCAGGAGTAAATTGGATTCGGTGGAAGTCGCCTTCAATGGCACGGGATAAATCTTTGATAGCTTTGGTTTTTGCTAGCCCCGGCGCACCTTCCACGAGTAAATGGCCATCGGCTAATAATGCAATTAACAAGCGATCAAGTAAGCGCTCCTGTCCTATAATTTGTTGAGATAACCAGTTTTTGAGTTCTGTTATTATTCCGTGATGGCTCATATTGCGAATTCTCTGTTTTCTAGGGACCACTTAGCGCGAAATCAGGGATTTTAAACGTTTTATAAGGGATGTCTAGGCGAACATTGTAGCGGAATGTAGCGCAACTTCAGGGATGTAGCTCGCTTTGTTATTGCAGGAAATTAACCAATATAACTGACCCTACATTCAGTTCTTACGTAATCTCGTTGTTGGATGGAAAGGGTAATCTCATGAGAACGCAGCCAAATTTAGACAACTTAGCCTTTGCTCCTATTTACCACAAACAAAAAAGATTTTTTCTAAAACCAAATTGCCCAATATTGAGACATTTGCCAAGCAATTCTTGGCCAGCTCATCCCGCTCTGAATTAGGGAAAATTACTGAACAAGAAATTTATGATTCAGTGATTGATGCCTGAAAATCCGCCTAAGAATGACCTTATTATCCTCGCCAACCCAATGCTGAATCAATTACGAGCTGAGACCCAGGCTGACTATTCCATGTTTATGGTTCATTTGATTTATATTCTGATAAGTGGCATAGATTGATCATCATTCAACGAGAAGTTTGATTCTATTTCTGGGTCCTGCCATTCTTCATTGCCATGGATACACTCATTCTTTACACAACCGATAGCTGCCATCTTTGTAAGTTCGCTGAACAGGTGGTCGTAGAAGCACAAAACTCAAGAGAATTCTTTCTAGAATCTATCGACATAAGTGCTGATGAGGCGCTGGTTGAATTGTATGGCGTGAGAATTCCAGTGATCAAAAATAAATTAACCAATGTAGAGATACAGTGGCCGTTTCAACCAGAGGATTTATTTAGTCTATTTTGATGTGCCAGGTTTCAAAAATGACGCCGAAAAGGTTATCAGTTGAATAGCGATAATCGGCAGTAAAAATTCTTTCATCCACACCAGTCTTACCGATACCGAAATCATCAATACTATGATGGGAATGTTCTGGTGTCGCTAATCAGCTCGAAGCACGAAACAATTTGCCATTCGTCGTCTCTAAACGACACACCAAGGGTGCATAAAATATTCCAAAACAATTGAAAATGCTTAATACATGTTCGGAATATGGTGATTCAAGTACAAGGAATATCGTTGGGTTAGCGTTTTGGAGGAATTATTGGAAATTTGGCAAGTCAAACAGGCGCCTCGCGTTTGCTGTAGTGGCTTGCGCTATTTCTTCCAATTCATGAGGACTGTGCAAGGCGATTGTCTTGGCAATTTCAGCCAAGTGTGCCGGTTCATTTCGGCGAGATTTTGGTTTGGGTTTAATACTCCGCGGTAATAAATACGGAGAATCAGTTTCAATCAGCAATCGATCCAGTGGAATTTTTGCAACGGATTGTTGTAGCCTTGCGCCGCGCCGCTCATCACAAACCCATCCAGTTATACCGATATGCATATCCAAGGCTAAATAGTCTTGTAAAGCTTCTTCAGTATCAGTAAAGCAATGCACGACACCACCGACGATATCGCTACGAAAGCTTTTTAAAAGGTAGAGAAAGTCATCATGGGCGTCCCGTTGATGTAAGAATAACGGTTTTTTAAATTCGGTTGCCAGCTGTAAATGATATTCGAATATTTGTAGTTGATCTGCCTTTGGTGAATAGTTGCGATTGTAGTCCAGTCCCGTTTCACCAATTGCAACAACATGATCAGCATTGATTAATATTTTCGCTGACTGCAATTGATCATCGGTCACCGATTCTGCAATGTGAGGATGAAATCCAACAGTGCTGCTAAAAAATTCCGGACTTTCACTTGCTATCAACTGTGTTGCTTCGCTAGATGGAAGATCGGTACCGGTTAAAATAATATGGCTGACATTTCCTTGCTTGGCATTGGCTACTACCTGGTCGAAATCATTTTTAAATGATTGATGAGTGAGATTGGCGCCGATATCTATAAATTGCATAGGGATTACTGGTTAGACTGGTTATACAAGAGTCTACAGCATGAAACTTGGCTGTGTCATACCCTGCCTGGCTATTGATTAGCTTATGCCGGATAATACACAGATACGAATGGATATTAACAAGTGGACGCAACAGTTAGTAAGAAAGAACTTAACTGGGCTGAGTTGGGATTTCAGTATATAAAGACTGATTATCGTTATACTGCCATGTATCAAAATGGCGAGTGGGGTGATGGCGGTTTAGTTTCTGAAGAAGAAATGTCAATTCACGAAGGTGCACCTTCCTTGCATTATGCTCAACAGTGTTTCGAAGGTATGAAGGCGCAAACAGCTGAGGATGGTCGAATACTTTTATTTAGACCGCAGCTCAATTGCGAGCGGATGAAACGTACTGCACCTCGATTGTTAATGCCTCAGGTTCCGGATGATTTGTTTCTTCGTGCTATTGAAGAAACTGTCCGCGCAAACTATGCCTGGATCCCTCCATACGGTTCTGGCGCTTCTTTATACATACGCCCGATGTTAATTGGGGTAGGTGAGAATCTCGGTCTTAATCCAGCACAAAAATACGAATTCAGAGTCTTTGTTTCCCCAGTGGGTCCTTATTATAAAGATGCTGGACTCGCTGTGATCAGCCTGGCTGTATCGGAAATAGATAGAGCCGCACCCAACGGCACGGGTAGTTTCAAAGCCGGAGCGAATTATGCTGGCGGATTGGTAGCTACTCGTAAAGCACAGGAGCTCGGAGCAAATGAAGCTTTATATCTCGATTCTGCAGAACATCGCTATATAGATGAAGCAGGGTCCGCCAATATCATCATTGTTATGAAAGATGGAAGGCTAGTAACACCAGCATCGAGCGCTATTCTTCCGAGTATAACGCGCCGCTCCTTAATGGAGCTCGCAGCAAAGAATTTAAAATTAGACACGGAAGAACGGCCAATCGATCTGCGTGCTGAGTTTGGACAATTCGAAGAAGCTGGTGCTTGTGGCACCGCTGCGGTTCTATCCCCAGTTGGAAAGATCTGGTTCGATAATGAATGGCATAACATCTATCAAGATGGCCAGACTGTGGGCCCGATCATGCAAGAGCTCTACGATTTATTAATCGGAATACAGAAAGGCGAAATCGTAGACCAATTTAGCTGGCTATATGAAATAAAAATTTGATCGTGTGGATCATAAACATTACCCAATAAAGTGCCATGTCGCACTATATATAGTTTTCCTCAAATAGCTAATTTGAATCGTGCTTTTATGTAATTCAAGCATAAAGCTCGCTGGTTTGCATTTCGAAAACAGATGTCTAGGAGCATGGGTTTTTTGATCTAGACAGATTGGCTTAGACAGACAGTTTTGAGAATTACTCTACACTTTTTTTAAGAGAAAACTTGACCAAGGGGAAACTTGCCCTTATATATGTGCGCTGCTTGGGGTAGTAGAAGTGCGTTTGACCAATTTTTCAGAATGAGAATTAGCTTAAAGTTTCCAAATGCCTAAATCACTAGTCATAGTAGAATCGCCAGCCAAAGCCAAGACAATTAATAAGTACTTGGGGCCTGACTTCGTGGTTAAGTCCAGTGTTGGGCATATTCGTGACTTACCGACCAGTGGCAATAGCAAGGCTATAGATACAAAAGCTCGCGCTGCGGCTGCCGCCACAACTCGTAAGATGAAGCCGGAAGAGAAAGTTGCTTACAAGAAAAAGAAAGCTAAACAACAACTTGTAACTCGAATGGGTATTGATCCCGATAAAGATTGGGAAGCTAATTATCAGATACTTCCAGGTAAAGAGAAGGTGGTCGCCGAGCTTAAGAAACTGGCGAAAAATGCTGAAAATATTTACTTGGCGACGGATTTGGATAGAGAAGGGGAAGCCATTGCTTGGCATCTGAAAGAATCTATCGGAGGAGATCCAAAGCGTTATAAACGCGTAGTCTTCAATGAGATTACCAAGCGTGCAATAGCAGATGCCTTCACTGAGCCAGGCGACGTTGATATGCGCTACGTTGAAGCACAGCAAGCCCGACGATTTCTTGACCGCGTAGTTGGATTCATGGTTTCACCATTGCTGTGGTCAAAAGTTGCCCGCGGATTGTCCGCAGGAAGGGTTCAGTCTGTAGCGGTTAGGCTAGTTGTTGAACGTGAAAGGGAGATTAGGGCCTTTATTCCGGAAGAATACTGGGAGGTTTATGCCAATCTGGAAACTTCCGATGCAGCCAAACTTCGCTTTCAGGTAATAAAGGAAGAAGGAGCGAACTTTAGGCCTGACAATAAAGGTGATACCGATTCCTCCCTGGGTATTCTGCAGGCAGCGGAATACAAGGTTTTAAAAAGGGAGGATCGCCCCACATCTTCCAAGGCCAAGCCACCATTAATTACATCTACTTTGCAACAGGCTGCCAGTACCAGGTTGGGATTTGGGGTGAAGAAGACCATGTTGATGGCGCAGCGCCTCTATGAGGCAGGGTATATCACATATATGCGCACTGACTCGACTCATCTTAGCGACGATGCCATTGCTATGTGTAGAGATCACATTCAAATTAATTTTGGCGGCAAGTATTTGCCGGAAAAGCCCAAATACTTTAGTTCGAAGGAAGGTGCACAGGAAGCTCACGAAGCAATTCGGCCCACAGATGTTAATGTCCAGGCTGAGGGACTCATGGGTATGGAACCGGATGCGATTAGACTCTATTCCTTAATCTGGCAATTCTTCGTAGCCTGCCAAATGCCCCCAGCAAAATACCTAAGCAGCAGTATTACCGTTTCTGCAGATAAGTTCGAGCTTCGTACTAAGGGTCGTATCATGCAATTTGATGGCTATTTAAAAGTAATGCCATCGAAGGAAGAAGATCTGATCCTGCCTGATGTTGATGTTGGTCAGGTGTTAAATTTACAGAAATTGGAGCCTTTCCAGAATTTCACAAAGCCGCCGGCTCGTTATACTGAAGCCAGCCTTGTGAAAGAATTAGAAAAACGCGATATAGGTCGACCATCGACCTACGCCTCAATCATTTCCACAATTCAAGATCGTGGCTACGTCAAAGTAGAAAACAAGAGATTCTACGCGTTAAAGATGGGAGATATCGTAGCCGAACGCTTGCTTGAGAGTTTCAGCGATCTTATGGATTACGATTTCACCGCGAAAATGGAAGTTTCCCTGGATGAAGTTGCTGGTGGCGATAAAAACTGGAAGAAACTACTCAATGATTTCTTCGATGGATTCACGAGTCAGCTTGCTAAAGCGGAAGCTACCGAAGGCGGTATGCGTAAAAATGAACCCACTGATACGGATATTCTTTGTCCACAATGTGGGCGCAGCATGCAAATTCGTACAGCATCTACTGGTGTCTTTTTGGGATGTTCTGGTTACTCGTTGCCGCCCAAAGAGCGTTGTAAGTGCACCGTAAATCTTACGCCAGGCGAAGAGGCCATTAGAACTGATACAGCTGAAGAAGCTGAAGAGCAGGAGAATATCCAATTACGCAGCAAGCACCGTTGCAAAAAATGCAACACGGCCATGGATGCTTATCTCATCGATGAGAAAAGAAAACTGCATGTATGTGGTAATAATCCAGACTGTCCTGGATTTGAAGTTGAAAATGGTGAGTTCAAGATCCGCGGTTATGAGGGGCCGGTTATCGAATGTGATAAATGCGGTGCAGACATGCAGCTTAAAACTGGCCGATTTGGTAAGTATTTCGGCTGCAGTAAAGAAGATTGCCGAAACACAAGGAAGTTATTAAGAAGTGGTGAGCCGGCACCGCCGAAGATGGATCCAGTAGCGATGCCTGAGCTGGAATGTGAAACCGTAGAAGATCATTATATTCTTCGAGACGGAGCATCTGGATTATTTTTGGCTGCTAGCAAGTTTCCACGCAATCGAGAGACACGCGCGCCACTTGTCGAAGAGTTGCTGCCACACAGTGATGAAATTGACCCTAAGTATTCCTATCTGTTTAATGCACCATCTGAAGACGATCAAGGTAATAAGACTTTGGTACGTTATAGCCGGAAAACAAAAGAGCAATATGTTCAAAGTGAAGTTAATAAGAAAGCAACTGGATGGAAAGCTTTCTATCGGGCAGGGAAATGGGAAATCACCAAGCCTCCGAAAAAACCGTCAAAGAAAAAGAAATAATACACTTGGTTAAAGATTAGACGCCTCGTCTAATCACCCCTACACTAATACCTTCGATTGCGAAATTCCTAGAACGAAGATCCACCTCGATAGGATCAAATTCTGAATTTTCAGCAATTAGGTTTAGTTTATATACACTGCGACTAGTCTCTAGACGCTTAACCGTAACTTCGTCGTCGATGCGAGCGACTATTATATCCCCATTATTAGCTTGATCGGTTTTATGCACGGCCAGTAAGTCTTCTTCGTAGATCCCAATGTCCACCATACTGGTGCCTTTTACGGTGAGCAGATAGTCAGCTTTTGGATTGAACATATCCGGTGGGATATTGCAGTAATCAGCAATCGATTCTTCCGCTAAAATTGGGCTGCCAGCGGCTACCTGGCCTATAATTGGTAAACCCAATTGTTCGCTAATTGGCAAGCGAATGCCTCGAGAAGTGCCGGGCAGCATCTCAATGGCCCCTTTGCGGGCTAGTGCGCGGAGATGCTCCTCTGCCGCATTCGGGGACTTAAAGCCCATTTCTTGGGCGATTTCCAAACGAGTAGGTGGAAACCCGGTATCCTGCAAATAGTCTTTGATATACCCGAGTATTTCTGCCTGGCGGGAAGTTAATTTGCGCATTGTATAGTCCTCTTCAGGCCCATAATTGACAGACAACTGTAATTATATACAGTTATCCGTCAATCTCAAGAGAACTTTAGAAAGACAAAATAGCGGACGGAAGGCACATTAAGAGGCCTGGTAAGTGTGAATTAAGGTCTATTCAGTGAAATTGGAAGTCATCTCTGGGTACATCAAGCCAGGCTTGATAATAGAACGGCCCCATGAACAATTTTCCAACACTATGGTTTAATCAGCATGAGCCTGATCTTCGGAATTGAGTTCGTAAGGGCTGTGCCAGTCTTTGTTGAGTCCTGTTTTGTCTATTCGCTAGAAACATTTCAAACAAAAGAATGCAATCTTTTGAAAATTGTGCCGGCCTATTATGCGCATCAACACTAAGAACTAAACTATTGAACTAGTTATAAAGCTATTTTTCTTGGATAAAACATCTGTGATAATTCGATTTTCTATGTATTACCAAGTTCATGAATAGTCATTCCGAATCCCTCGGGGTTTTAATGCTAGACGTTGAGGGAACTCAACTAACCAAATTGGAGCAAGATCTTCTCCGACACACTTCTGTAGGAGGTCTCATTCTATTCAGCCGTAATTACAAAACACCTGCACAGTTAAAGCAGTTAATCATTGCAGTACGTGAGTGTCGAAAAGACATTCTAATTGCTGTGGATCAGGAAGGCGGACGCGTACAACGTTTTCGCCAGGGTTTTTTACAACTACCCACATTGTATCAAATCGGTAAGGTTTTTGCAGAAGATAAGAACGGTGGATTAGAAAAAGCGCACCAATGTGCCTGGGCGATGGCTGCTGAAGTCTTACACTATGGAATTGATATTAGTTTTGCTCCGGTATTAGATCTCTACACTGCTACTAGTCGCGTTATTGCCGAGCGGGCATTTAGCGCTGAAGCTAGTGAAGTTATAGAGCTAGCCACAGCCTACATCGATGGTATGAATTTGGCGGGAATGAAAGCTATCGGAAAACATTTTCCTGGACATGGCACCGTGGAAGCGGATTCACATCATGAGTTGCCAATCGATGACAGGCCGGCTCAGGAAATCCTAGATAACGATTACCGCGTTTTTGCAGAACTTGCGCCTAAGTTGAATGCTTTGATGCCGGCCCATGTAAAGTATCCTGCAATCGATGAGCAGTGCGCTGGCTATTCAAGAGTTTGGATACAGGAAAAGATTCGCCAAGAGCTACACTTCGATGGAGTTGTCTTTTCGGATGACCTGTCAATGGCAGCTGCTCATTCTGGAAGGAGAGTAGTTGACAGAGCGGCGCTGGCAATTGAAGCTGGCTGTGACATGATATTGGTTTGTAACGATAGAGAAGCAGCAATAAAAGTAGCAGACTGGATTGAACAAGAAAATATTCCAGTTAATGAGCGTATTAGTACTATGCGAGCGGCGCCAGCTGATGAAATCGTAAATTTGTATGCCGAACCAAAATGGGAGGCAGCAAAGAAAATTGTAGAATCACTGATTAAGTCTTAGAACAATTTAGATAGGGGATGTTTTGTGGATCTGTTTGAAAGCATAAGAGAGCTTGGTTGGGGAGTGGAAATCTTTGCGATAGTCACTATTACTATGGTAGTACGCTACATCGCAATGCGCATGCTAAAAATACTTGGCAAGCAATTAGAAAAAACTAAAAACGTTTGGGATGACGCTTTTCTTGAGGCGGCGTATAAACCGGTTTCTTGGCTTATTCTAATTTTCGGTTTGTTGTGGGCAATTCAAATTAGCGCCGGTCATCTGGCTGCCGAATTATTCTCAGCCAGTAACCTTGAATTAGTTAGACAATTAACTTTTATAATCTTAATCATGTACTTCCTGGTGCGGTTTATTAGTCTCGCCGAAGGAAGAATATTGGATAATTTAACAAACGAACCGGAATCGGAACAAACAAAGTTTGATCCAACTACGCTACACGCCTTAGCAAAACTCTTACGCCTCTCTGTAGTTATCTCGGCAGCTTTAGTTGCACTACCAACCGTCGGAATTGAGATTACCGCTTTGCTCGCATTCGGCGGCGTAGGAGGTCTTGCAGTTGGTTTCGCCGCTCAGGATTTGCTATCCAATTTCTTTGGTGGGCTTATGATTTATCTGGATCGTCCATTTGCTATCGGTGACTGGATTCGTTCACCGGATCGCAACATAGAAGGCACAGTTGAAGCTATCGGTTGGCGACTAACGTTAGTTCGCACTTTCGATAAGCGGCCCCTCTATATACCTAACTCGGTATTCACTACGTTAGCTCTGGAGAATCCATCTCGTATGAATAATCGGCGCATAAAAGAAACCATTGGTATTCGTTATCAGGACGCCAGCAAGATGGGAGTAATAGTTGAAGCCGTAAAATTAATGTTGCAAAACCATGAAGAAATAGACAACAGTCAGACATTGATTGTGAATTTTAATAGTTACGGCGCATCATCTTTGGATTTCTTTATCTATACGTTTACTAAGACAACAAATTGGATTCGTTTTCACGAGATCAAGCAAGACGTCATGCTTAAGATTATTGAAATAGTTCATTCTAACGGTGCGGATTTCGCCTTCCCAACTACAACTATCGATGGTGTCGAGGGACTCATTCCGCAGGGAAGCTAGTAGAAACCGCGATCAGGTAGACAGTTCAGAGGGCAAATTAATGGCAGATATCACTCCTGAAGAGGTAGCGGCTGTCGCTCAACGTGCGGAATGTATTCATGACGAAGCCGAAGTAGAGGCAGTTATTGATAATCTGGCAGATCAAATTCGTGAGCGCGTAGCGGATAGGAATCCGATTCTTCTTTGTATAATGAATGGTGGATTCATCCTCACCGGGAGCCTAGCCACACGTTTACAATTTCCGTTACAAATCGATTATGCCCACGCTACTCGTTATCGTGAGAAAACTAGCGGAGCAGCCCTACAATGGAAGAACTATCCCTCGATTGACATGGAAGGGCGGGTTGTCATAGTGGTGGATGATATTTTTGATGAAGGCATCACTCTGGAAAAGGTCGCTTCTTATTGTGTGGAGAAAAATGTTGCCAAGGTATTTACTGCAGTGCTGATAGATAAAATTCACGACCGTAAAAAAAGCCAGTTAAAGGTTGACTTCATTGGCCTGGAAGCCGAAGACCTTTATCTTTATGGCTATGGCATGGATTATAAAGGCTATTTAAGAAATGCGGCGGGAATCTATGCTGTTGCTGACGAAGATAAATAGAAATTTATTGAGGAGATTTAATTTCTACTAGCTTTGGAATAGCGGTAAGCACCAGTGCCATTTTAATCGTCCTGTCTTCCATTGCTTCGAAAAGACGCTTGTATCTCCGTAATTGTGGTTCATGTTTGTTGGTCTGATCTTTTATGAATTTCGATTCATCACCTTTGGGCCTGCTGGATTTATAATCAATAATCCAACGCACGTTCTCCTCATCGATAAAAGTTCGGTCGATTATATGATTTCGTATTTTCCCTTTGTGTAACGATGATATGGAGAGTTCGCTTTGACATTCTTTCTGATTATTGTTGAATATCCAGTTGATATCTTCGTCCTCTAGGGTCTTTTGAAGAGATTCTGTAATCATCTTAAGGGAATCCGTTAACTCTTGCTTTGAGTCTGTAGTATTGCGCAATTGTAGCGACCAGTATGCTCGTTTTGTCGATAGCGATTTTAGGTAAGATTGTTTTTGCTCATCGTTAGCATAGTCTTCCAGTTCCTGATGAATAATTTCGCCAATGCTCGCAGTTAAATTAGATTCTTGCTCGTAAGAGTTATACTCTTCAGAGTCGGATTGTTGATTGAGCTCAGTTAAATAGTTAAGTTCGGCATCGTCGAGTTTTTGTAATGTTTGGAATCGCCTGATAGGTGTTGGCGATGGAGGTTCATTGTTCTTATCTTGTTTTTTCCCCGCCGTAGCTCCGATTAGTGATTTTAGTGAAACCATATTAAGCCCGTTCGTTTCCCGTTCCAGTTCTCGCCAGATGCGCCCGAGCAGGCTGTTAGAAGATATCAGCAATTGATTGCTGTTTGATAAACCAACGGTCGCGAAGAGTTTTGCTGATTTCTTGGCCCGTGTGATAGCGATATATAGCAATCGGGTATTTTCCAGTAAGGTTTTGTGTTCTTTCTCATGGCGCAATAGTGTATATAAGCTGTCTTCATCGTTGCCGGTGGCAGACAAAGCTGCAAAAAACAAGCGTGCCTGGCCGTTGCTATTGAGTCGTTCATGCCAGACGAATAACGGTTTTTCGTCACTGCGAGATCGATTTGCAAGGGCAGGAATTATGACATGATCAAATTCCAGTCCTTTAGCCTTATGCATGGTTAATAATTGCACTGGGGTTTCAGTATCTTTAATGGAAATTTGTTGCTGTGCAGGGATGAATGAATCAAAAACTAGTTCTTGAAATAGTTCCAGGTTGTTTAACCCGCCCGCATATTCATGTGTAGTGAGAAGGTCGAAATACAGATTAATGCAGGCCGTTTCTCGATTGGTTTCAATAGCAGCCGAACCTCGTAAAAGATTCCATGTAGTTTCAATTAATTCACGTAATGAGGTGCGGTAACGAAATGCCACACTGTAGGCGATGTTGTCAACAAATCGCTCCAGCCGATCCGTGCCACACTGAGACAGATTTGGGATTTCACGCCAACGTGAAATTGTTTTCCAAACTGCATTATCTCCGCCAAATTGCGCAATGGCATGTAAATCGCTAGTAGTTAGCCCCAACCAGGGGGCTCGCAAAATGGCAAACCAGGACAAGCGATCATAAGGGTTGAGTAGTGCCTTGGTCAGACTCAATAGATCTTGGATGACCTGCAGAGCGCCCATTCGATCAATATCATTGGATTCCCAGGAAATATTACTATCGCGTAACTCTCTGACAATGTATTCCAAGTGTCCTCGACTTCGCACTAGGATGGCGATGCTTTCATTAAGCACTTTTCCTTGTTGTCGTAGTTGTTTTATATGAGCAATAACCTGTTTGGCCTCTGCCTGCCTTGCCGCAACTCGTTCCTGACTGTTGTAAGAAATTATCTCCGTGCTTATTGCCGTATTTTTATCTGCTGCTTTTGTAGCCATAGAGTAGGAGTAGGGAACTGCTCCCCTGGAAAGATTTGGTTCGCTAGGAAAAGCTGAGGTAAAGTGTCGATTAACCCAATTAACTATTCCAGCCTGGGAGCGAAAGTTCGCACTTAGGAATAATGGTTGAATTGAAATATTAGGAAATCCGTTTTGCTGAACGTTGAGATAGATGCCTACATTGGCATTGCGAAAACCATAACAAGATTGCATGGCGTCACCGACTAAAAATATAGAGCGTTGATCACCTGTTTCCCAACCAACAGTTAGCTGCTGTAAAATGTCTAATTGCAATTGAGAAGTATCCTGGAATTCGTCTACTAAAATATGCTGAATCCTATGGTCCAGAGTTAGGGCTAGATCAGTTGGATTGGTGTCACTGTCTATCGCCGCGCGGGCTGCTGCTCCTGTTTGGGTATAGTCAATGAGTCTAAAGCGGCGAAATGACAGAAGTAGTTCGCTGCTAAGTTGCGCTAAAACTCGAGTTAGTGAGGTTAAAAATTCCCATTGCCGATTATCAGCAGATGCATCTGGTAGTAGGCGCACATAGTTAAGTGATTGCAACAGATCATCTTGTTCTAATAGTTTATCTTTAAGCTCGAGGAATTGTTGTTTGCGCAGACTGCAGAGTGTCTGGTGGTCTTTGTTAGTTTTGTCTCCGGTTGGAAATCCATTACGCACATTAACAATGCGTCTCCAGCCTCCTTCTTTGGTTAAAAAGAGGTTAAGAATAAAAGACCAGCTGGGCCTGTCTTTATTACTGTCTGCAGGTATTGCAGAAAATTGATTTAGTTTCGCATATTGCGGAGGTTCTTCGCGTTTAAAATTGCCAAGGGCAAAGTTTGTAAGTTCTAGTATTGTCGGTTCGAATGCTTGTAACCCGGTCTTTGCTTCAGCTATCGATTCAGAAACCAGCTCTTCCAAGCAGTTCTGCAGATAAGTTTTTGCTTCATCATTGCTATTACCAATTTCCAATATATAAGGCAGCCACTGATCGCGATTGTAGAGTAAATTTTTCAATAACCTTTCAAGCCGGCTTAAATCATTGTCTAAATGAATCTGTACTCGCTCTAAATCAGCACTTATATGGTTGCCCTGATCTAATTGCTTTAAGGTATTTGCAATAGCGTCACGAAAACATTGATCTACGTCTTCAGTAACGCTGGGATCGCCTCCGATACGACTCAATACTGGTAGTTGACTAGCAAGATAAAAACAAAAACTATCAATAGTCTGAACTCGTAAACGGGAAGGGTTTTCTAATAAATACCAATCTTTTTGTTTATCCTTATTTAAAACATCTCTGGCAATTTCCAGTCTTTGTTGGTCGAATTGTCCGGAAGGAGAATCTTCACTCGAATCAATTTCCTGTGCCCAATAAAGGGTTTGCAATATACGTTCCCTCATTTCGCTGGCTGCTTTCTTGGTAAATGTGATGGCTAGAACTTGTTCCGGCTGCTCACAGGCCGAGAGCAGGCGCAAATAGCGTAAGGTGAGTAATGCAGTTTTTCCAGACCCTGCTGGCGCCTGCACAATAAACGACCGGCCTATATCAAGCGCTTGGTCGCGTGCCGGTTGATCGGGCAACTTAGTACTCATGATTCATTAATGTCCTGGTCTAGCACATCGGAATCGGTGAGCTCTTGAATTCTGCATAAAGACTGTAAACCGCAATAAGCGCAGGTCTTGATTGGATCGATCGGATTAACTTTGCATTCACCAGCATTAAACTCGTTAGTAAATTGAAAAACTTTTTCCGACCAGTATTTTGTGATCTGGTCCCAATCTAGATCAGCCCATTTTTCTTTGCCGATTGCTTTAATCTCTGGTGAAAACGATTCAGTCTTAGCGATTCCGGAATAGCCTATTTTTTCAGCGTTAACGTGAGCGATAATTACAGATTGCACCTGTTCAAAATTATTGTTAGCTGCCATGGTGTAATATAGCGGTAATTGCATATCTTCCGGTCTATCATCCAGCCAACTGCGAGTAGAGATAGTATATTTGCCAGTTTTGTAATCTATTAAGATCGCGGAGTCGTTTTCTGTGCGGTCAATGCGATCAATTCTTATCTTTAATAACAAGTTTTTATAGTTATGGTTCAGTGATTGTTCCCTCGCGATGATATTGAAAGGAGGGCGGTTTTTCTCTACTTCGATGAATTTGTGTAGTAATCCTTCAATGCGCTGTTTTTCGATCTGTTGAAATTGTGGTGTCATGATGTCGCGGAAGCGTTTCGCAAGATGCTCAACTGCTTTTGCGCTAGCATTTCCGACAAATCTGGCAAGATCTGCAGTTTTCAGCTCATCGCTGGACTCAATACTTTCAAAGAGATGTTCTAATGCGATATGCAGAGCGGTTCCTCTGGCCATCTTGTTGAGACCAGTTTCCAAAGATGGCTCTGGTTCAAGCTTCAATCTATTTTTTGCAAAGGCACGAAAAGGGCAGCTGGATTGATCGCTGATTAAACTTGCGCCACCTTCTACTGGTTCTTCTTTGCTTAAGGGTAAGGAGGTATCTGAAATCGTTTCCATGATAATACTGTGGAGTTGTGGTGGCGCTTTTTGGTTGAGTGAACGCATAACGTTGCTTGAGTCACCAAATTCAAATTCTTTAATAAAGCTACTTGCTCGGAACTCCTGCTCACCATCATTCTTGCAGTAACTAGCACTCATTGAGAAATTAGTAGAGGCGAGTAACTGCGCGAAAAGCTTACGGCTATTATTTAACTGAATTTCACTATGACTTCTTGGAATTCCGGCGGCTTTTTGTGTGGCATAAGGTATAAAAGGTGAAGGTTTTACAGGCTCTGGCCACTTTTGGTCATCAAATCCAAGCAGCCAAACGTGATCGAATTCCAGGCCAATAGATTCGTTAACTGAGTAAAAAGAAACGGGCAATGAGCTATGAAATTGATTACTCGAAGCCTGTTGCGTGGTAAGCAGGCGTAATTTGGCCAATGCTGATGCATAATCGAGCCTAGGCAGAATTGAAGAACTTCTACTAAATTGAGTAAGTAACTTCTGCCACTCATTAAGTGCGCGTGTCTGATTCTTAAAATTAAGAGAACCAGGCCATCCAGTAATATCGAGCAATCGGCTAAACCGTTGGCTCCACTGTTGCGCTGTTGATGTCATTTGTAGTTTGCGCAGTTCAGTTCTGATTTGTACCAACTGAGTGGCAAGCAACTTACAGTGATAAGTACGCTCTTTGTTTTTAATCAAGTAAGAGAGTTCGCGGCTACTAATTGTGCTATGGGCTCGACTGCGCAGGAAGCCCGCTAAACTGATTCTGGCTTGAATCTCAATTTCTGAATCGGAATTTTCTTCATAGCTTAGAAATGGAGACTGTAACAATCTAATTAGCTCTTCGACCTGGTGTTGTTCTCTGCCCAAACCAAGAACTAAGAGTGCATCATGAATGATTGGATTATCACCTAATCGAATTGCACTACCAGTAGAATTAAAAATTGGTTGCTCTTCGTGGTTGAAAAATAATAAATCTGGATTTAGCGTTTCGCGCAGGGCCTGCTCAACATTAGCTCTATCTAATGATTTATTGCTGCTAATAATACCAATGTGGGCATTAGCATTTTCATCTAGAATTTCTTTTACCCATGCAGCGCAGCTTAGGGTTTCCGAGTTCTTGTTAGTGAATTCTAGTTTGATTTTGCTGAGCTTTTTATTAACTGCTTCTTTGGCAACGGTAAGTAATTCTTCTGAATTCTGTAAAGCGGCGAAGAAGTTTTGATACAAGGGGGGAGGATCATAAAAATTAACCAAGATCAGCTTATCCGGGAAGGATACTATCTTTTCAGAACGTAACAACTGTGTAAAGGTCGCTATAGCATCAACCAAAGTAATCAATTGTAAAGCGCTGCATCGATTTTGAAATATTTCTACCCATTGAGAAAAAACGGCAACGTCGGCTATGATCGAGTTAGCTTTGAGTTCTTCTTTAATAATCTCCGGATCTAACCACTGCCGAGCCAATTGATAACTATGAGCAACTGCGTTCGCCATTTCATCAGGATTCAATAAAGGAATTGTGTCTAATGAATCTTCAATGATCTCATTCCAGAGCAGAAACTCTTCGCTGGTTGTAAGCAATTGCAATTCATTGCAGGGATTTAGACCCTGTCGCGCATTAAGTTCCCAATATTGTTTAATGAATACATCTATCGGTATTATGTTCGGCGTTATAGACACTCTTGCATCCAATGAATCGAGATATTGACTCATGATTGCGTCTTTTACTCGCAAAGTGGGCACCAGAATTGTCGAGCCAGTTTCAATATGAGGTAGGAGTTGCTGTAGATTGATTCGAGTTATAGTCATCTTGATTTTTATTTGGCTCTATTGATTCCCCTCGCCCATTTAAGAAATTCTACTTTGTCACCTCTAAATACTATGCGATGAGATTTCTTTTCCAATTGATACTCATACATCGGGTCATAGTAGTCATTGAGCAGCTTGCTTATCCAGTTTCGATGTAAAGCCGCGCTATTATTTAAGTTATCCGCAGCAAGCGCATCCTTCATAATCTGATTTATTTCAGCATAGTGATCATCTCCTAAGCGGCGCCTAATTCGCATCAGAGCAGAGAGTAAAGAATCTGCAAACAGCCCCTTAAAATGTTCTGAATCATGAGCTTCGTAGTCGAGGTAGTTGGGAAAAATATAATCATTGAGAATAGTATCTACTCGAGATTCAAAGGACTCTTCGATGATAACCAAAGGACTGATAGACATTTGTCGGTGAATAACTAGCGGCACCGAAAGAGCTCCAATAGCTTTGCTCTCATCTTCGATAAAAAGTTTATTCACAAATTCGTATTTGAGTTTTAGAAAGTCGATAGCCAGACTATTTTCAAAGTTGATCTGATTTGGTTGTGCTAGGCTACGACGACCGAACGAAGATCCACGATGATTTGCATTGCCTTCTAAGTCAATCGAAGAGCTTAACTGCTTTAGCAGGTGAGTTTTAGCGCAGCCGGTTTTGCCGCCGATTACGATAAATTTTTCTTGTTTACTAACCCGGTCGAGAGTATTAAGACAGAATCGGCGTAATGCTTTATACCCACCTTGAATAATAGGAATGTTAAATCCTTCGGCGGCTAACCAGGTTTGAACTGTTTTCGATCGTAAGCCACCGCGGAAACAATAAATCGCACCGTACGGGTTAGTTTTAATGAATCCGAGCCAGCTCTGAATGCGATTGGCTCGAAGCTCACCGCTGACTAATTCTTCACCAAGAGCGATGGCCGTTTCCTGTCCTACTTCTTTGTAACGAATTCCCACCGCCTTTCTTTCGGAATCTTCTAAAAGTGGAATATTATGAGCGCATGGAAATGCACCGCGTTGAAATTCAGCGGGTGCTCTAACGTCCAGCAGTGGATTATCGTTTACCAATAGGTCGGCGAACGCCGTAACTGCAAGTTGATCAGGCATGAAGCAATATCGGTTTGCGCCTGGAATTGAGAATATATGAGTCTAGTGTACCACCGTCAATTACCGTATCAATAATGGAGAGTCGATCTACTTCGATCAAAAGCTTCCCGTCCTAATTGTTAGTGGATTTGGGTTGGATAGGGCGGCGGTGCAGATTATTATTCATGATGTTGCCTGTGAAAATCCGGTTGATTTTTATCGTTTTGGAGGCGTGCATTGGGGGAAGGTGAGTCACTATGGCCACCAGCCTTGCAACTTATTCAGCCAACGCTTTAAAAATTTTCTCTCAACTTACCATAACAGCGGCATAGCCGGATTAATAATAGCGAGTCGCAATTGAAGCAAAACTCTAAAACCTCCATAGACCCCTTTAAAATTGCCGCTCTAATAAAGGGCAGGGGGCCTGCCCCTGTACATCTATGGGATCCTCCATTCTGCGGCGATATGGATATGCTTATTGCCCGAGACGGCACCTGGTATCACGAAGGAAAGCCTATTCGCCGACCCGCTATGGTGCAGTTGTTTTCCACTATTTTGTTACGGGAAGACAATGAATATTTTCTGGTAACACCAGTTGAAAAGGTAAGAATTAAGGTTGAGGACTGTCCTTTCGTAGCTACTCAAATGGAGATAATTCAAAAAGAAGGAAGACAATCTATTGTTTTTACCATCAATAATGAAGAAATGGTGACTGTAGACAGTAAGCATCCAATCGAAGTTGAAAGTATGGGTACTGGAAATGAGCCACACCCAATTGTACACGTGCGAAATGGCTTAAACGCACTCATAAATCGCGCGGTTTTCTACCGGCTGGTGGAAGCGGCAGAAGAAATGGAATTGGACGGTGGAAGTGTTCTCGGTGTCTGGAGCGAAGATTTGTTTTTCAGGTTAGGACAGGTTAAGTAGTTCTATTCATCGCTAGCGGTTTATTGAGCGATAATATTAAAGAGTAAATCTGCTGCTTCCACACTTGTGTTTTCCCACCCCAATCAGCATTAACCGCGCTCCAAACATAAATAACAATATTTCTTAAAATATCCTCAGCGTATTCATATCCCTGTTCTCATTTATCGCAGTCATAAATTGTCTCCCTGTTTTTCCCATCCGAGGCCAACGTCTCCTGCTTTAATTGCCGTTCTAGCTTGTATCGAGTGATTAACACCAGCCGATATAGTATGAAAACCGTCATTGCTAAGGTTAAGGTAATAAAGCTTATAGTTGCTAAAAGCCTGACAATGACTGAAAGCAGCTTGTACATGCCACACTTCCAATTCTTGAGTTGTGTAGACAAATATCAACTATTTCTATTTACAACTTTAGATGATTTCTTGCGTCTTCGATTAGAGAATTAATCCACCGAAGATTGACCTAATTATGTAAAAACGGCATCATTAGCCCCCTTTTTTTGGGCCGGCTGAATGATTTCCTACCGGCCTTTCCAACAACCTTTGATAACTATCAAATTGGAGAATCTATGAAGATTCTTGTTGGTGTTAAGCGCGTTGTGGACGCAAACGTCAAAGTCAGAGTGAAGTCTGACAACACCGCTGTAGATTTAAATAATGCGAAAATGGCGATAAATCCTTTTTGTGAAATCGCCATAGAAGAGGCCATCAGAATGAAAGAAGCAGGTGCTGCTGAAGAAGTCATAGCAGTATCTATCGGCCCAACAGTTTGTCAGGAGCAAATTAGAACAGCCCTGGCACTTGGTTCCGATCGCGGTATTCTGGTTGAAACTGACGATCATGTTGATCCACTAGCTGTCGCTAAAATCTTAAAGGCTATTGTAGATAAGGAACAAGTAGACTTGGTTATTCTGGGCAAGCTCTCGATCGATACCGATAACAACCAAGTTGGTCAAATGTTGGCCGCGTTATGTAATTATCCACAAGGAACTTTTGCCTGTAGCGCAGAATTTAAAGAAGGAAAAATAGAGGTTAGCCGTGAGATCGATGGTGGTGAACAAACTGTATTGCTCGACCTCCCAGCAATTGTCACTACCGACTTGAGATTGAATGAGCCTCGTTATGCTTCTCTACCAAACATTATGAAAGCGAAGAAGAAGCCTATCGATTTTTTTTCTCCGGCTGATTTTGGCGTCGACACTGCCACTAAGTTAAAGACTTTAAGCGTTGAACCTCCGTTGGAACGGACGGCAGGAGTTAAGGTGGAATCAGTTGAAGAGCTGGTAGACAAACTGCGCCATGAAGCGAAAGTAATTTAAGGAGGCAGGGGCTAATGTCAGTTTTAGTAATCGCAGAACATGATAACAGCGAATTAAAGTCCGCTACTCTAAATGCAGTGACTGCAGCAGAAGAGATCAGTGGAGACATAGATATTCTAGTCGCCGGTAGCAAAAGCGATGATGTTGTAAATGCAGCTGCACAGGTGAGTGGTGTTACTAAAGTCATTCATGCCAATAATGGATGTTATGAAAACCAATTAGCAGAAAGCGTTGCCCCATTGGTTTCTGATCTGGGCAAGAACTATAGCCATATTTTGGCTCCTGCCACTACTACCGGTAAGAATCTCTTACCACGAGTAGCAGCACTACTTAATGTTGCACAGATTTCTGACATCGTTGAAGTCAAATCAGACGATACCTTTGTTCGTCCTATTTATGCTGGTAATGCCTTGGCAACCGTACAGTCTTCCGATGCCATTAAAGTAATTACAGTACGAACAACAGCCTTTGCTGATGCTGAGAGTGGTGGTTGCGCTACTGTGGAGACTTC
>JBJLER010000059.1:0-6958 GCA_045565735.1 Pseudohongiellaceae bacterium | reverse complement strand
CGGCTAGTATTTTCAGCGCCTGATGAGTTAAAAAAATACATAGCTGCTAAAGGTTCTCTAAGTATAGATGGCGCGAGTCTTACAGTTAATGAAGTAAATGCGAATCAATTTACGATAAACGTTATTCCTCATACCCAAACGGCAACAATCATTGGTAATTATCAAATCAATCAAAAAGTGAATCTCGAAGTTGACTTAGTAGCTCGCTACTTAGAGCGTCTAATGCAAGGAGATGAGCCGACAATTCCAAAAGTTTTAGATAAGGAATACTTGAAAGCACACGGATTCGATTAGCTCAGCAGTGGTCATGGAACTTAATTCAATAAAAGAAATCATAGACGATATCCGTCAAGGCAAGATGGTTATCTTGATGGATGATGAAGACAGAGAGAATGAAGGAGACCTCATTATCGCTGCCGAGCGTGTGCGCACGGAAGACATAAATTTTATGGCAACAAATGCCAGAGGACTAATCTGTCTAACTTTGGAGAAAGAACGCTGCGAATTTTTGAAGTTGCCTTTAATGGTTAATAAAAACGATACGCCTTATAACACCAACTTTACTGTTTCTATAGAAGCAGCAACTGGAGTAACTACAGGTATATCTGCTGCTGATAGAGCTCGCACTATTCAAGTTGCGGTATCAAGAGATAGTGATCCTGGAGATATTATTCAACCAGGGCATATATTTCCCATCATGGCACAGCCAGGCGGTGTGCTTCGCAGAGCTGGACATACAGAAGCAGGATGTGATCTCGCTCGACTCGCGGGATATTTACCTGCTGCTGCAATCGTCGAAATTATGAATGAAGATGGCTCGATGGCACGCCGTGAAGACCTCGAAGTATTTGCAAAAAAACACGGCATTAAAATTGGTACCATTGTCAATCTAATTCACTATCGTATTGCCAACGAACACACAGTTACGCGAACAGAAACAAATCGCCTACAAACACAGTACGGCGAATTTACCGTACACACTTATAAAGATTCTATAAGCGGAAGTTTGCACCTTGCTTACGTTAAAGGTGACATTAAAAAAAATGAGCCTGTTTTAGTAAGAGTTCATATACCAAATACTTTAAGAGATGTATGTGAAACCTTTAATGTAGATCGAACTAGTTGGTCATTTAGTAGAGCATTGGAACATATCAGTAAAGAAGGCAAGGGTGTAGCCGTGCTACTATCTGGAAATGACTATGGGCAGGGTTTGGAGCACAATCTGGCATCGGCACTGGCAAAACGCCCTGAAGCCGCTCCTTCCAGTGCTCCGCGTAACGATTTAACCATAGGAACGGGATCCCAAATCTTAAGGGATATTGGCGTTGGCAAGATGCGCTTGTTAAGCTATCCGGCTCGATTCAATGCGATCTCCGGATTCGATTTGGAAGTCGTAGAATTTGTTAAATTTAAAAAGTAACAATGGGCAAGAGGTAAAACTCTCATTGTCAGGGCAATAGTATGAGTACGATTAAAACCATTGAAGGCAACTATACAAATGCAACCGCCAGATATGGAATTGCCGTTGCGCGTTTTAATAGTTTTATAGTCGACCGTTTACTCGATGGGGCTTTAGATGCGTTGCGCAAACAAGGTGTACAAGATCGTGACATAACTATTGTGAAAGTTCCCGGTTCTTATGAACTTCCATTAACTGTTAAGAAAATGACAGAGAGTGATTCCTATGATGCGGTCATTGCCCTCGGAGCCGTGATTCGCGGCGGCACACCACATTTCGAATACGTTGCGGGCGAATGT
Organism: Pseudohongiellaceae bacterium; assembly: GCA_045565735.1. Taxonomy (GTDB): domain Bacteria; phylum Pseudomonadota; class Gammaproteobacteria; order Pseudomonadales; family Pseudohongiellaceae; genus UBA9145. The sequence goes on along the minus strand of JBJLER010000059.1, from coordinate 5,200 downwards.
GTAAAGGGTCTAAGTCAGGTAAGTCTTAACAGTGGTATTCCTGTTGCCTTCGGTGTGCTAACCGTAGATACCATCGAACAAGCAATAGAGCGTGCCGGAACCAAGGCCGGGAATAAAGGTGCAGAAGCTGCACTAACAGCCATCGAAATGCTTTCCTTAACTCGCCATTTGGAGAGTTAAGTGACCATAAATAACACTGCGACCAGGAACAAATCTAATCGCAGTGCTCGTAAAAAAATCCCTTTAGCACAACGCCGAAAAGCCCGGCAGCTTATATTGCAGGCTCTATATCAATGGTTGTTGGCGGAAACTAAACCAAGATTAATTACTCAGCAATTCCGTGAAGAAAACGAAGGTAATATCGATTGGGATTACTTTGATGAAGTCTTTATCGAAATACCTAAAATCGTTGGTGATTTAGACGAACACCTTATTCCAGTTCTGGATCGTAAGCCCGATGCCCTTGACCCAATTGAGAAGGCATTACTTTATTTAGGAACATTTGAGCTGGCTTATCGTATCGATGTCCCTTACAAAGTTGTAATTAACGAGTGCATTGAGTTAGCAAAAGCTTTTGGAGCGACCGATAGTCATAAATATATTAATGGTGTGCTCGATAAAATGGTCGCCAAATTGCGTCCTATTGAATTGTCAGCTAAGTAACCTTATAAATTTCAGTTGATAACTCGTTATGAGTCTTTCCGAATTTGAAATTATTCAAAAATACTTTGACTCAGCGGAGCTCACGCTAAACCGAGAGGAAGTATTAGTAGGTATAGGTGACGATGGTGCTCTTCTAAATCTAGGCGTTGAAGATCATTTAGTAATATCAACCGATGTTCTGGTTGAATCAATACATTATCCTGCGAATGCTGATCCAAAAAAAATTGCCAGCAGAGCGCTGACAGTAAATCTAAGCGATTTAGCTGCAATGGGAGCTAAGCCGCTCTGTTTCACGCTGGGATTAGTATTAGCGGATGCTTCAGAACCTTGGCTCCAGCAATTTAGTCAGGGTCTAGCCGAAGTTGCGAAACGATTCAATATTGCACTGGTTGGTGGAGATCTCAGCAAAGGACCGACGACCATTGCAATTCAAGTTCATGGAACTACCCAATCTGGCAAGGCTATATGTAGACATGGTGCCCAAGCAGGTGATTCAATTTTCGTTACGGGCTGCCTTGGTGATGGAGCCATAGCATTGGCCAGTATGGGTTTGCCTTCTCACCTCGGTGATACATTTGAGTTAGAAAAAGATCAGCCAGCTGTAAATTGTGCAGCGTATTTTGATGCAGCTTACTTTCAGCCAGAGCCTAGAATTGAATTTGCCCTGCAATGCGCTTCCTTTATCACGAGCGCCATAGATATTTCTGATGGTCTTGTTGGTGATCTTGGCCACATTTGCGCAAAGAGTAATGTTGGAGCTACTCTTAAGGCCGCAAACATCCCAACTTCTGATTCAGCAAGTTGCTGTGTTTCTTCAGAGAATCTATTACGCGCTGCCCTCTATGGTGGTGATGACTATGAGCTTTGCGTCACAGTATCACCGGGCAATCAGAAAGCGTTCCTGGCTGCAGCAAAAGAATCGGGAACCAGAGTAAGCTATATCGGAGAAATTACCGAGAATCAAGAGTTAGTGTGTATCTCTGAATCGAATGAGGAGATCGCGTTACAGAGTAACGCCTACAGTCATTTTAAGGATTGATGCAAAGTGTCAGATCTCAGGGGAAAAGTTTTTTCTAGCCCGGTCCATTTTCTCGCTTTTGGTTTTGGTGCTGGGCTGGCTCCAAAAGCTCCCGGGACTGCTGGGACGCTTGTGGCAATCCCAATCTACATACTCTTAGTTCAAACGAATTGGTGGATTTATAGCGCAGTAGTGTTGGTGAGTTTCGGATTGGGAGTATGGCTATGCGGAAAATCTTCTGAGGCATTAGGCGTTCATGATCATGGTGGTATTGTCTGGGATGAAATGGTGGGTTACTGGATTACAATGTTCCTTGCGCCAATTGGCTGGGTTTGGATCTTACTTGGCTTCGGTATTTTTCGTGCTCTGGACATCCTTAAACCCTGGCCAATCAAGGTAGTAGATAAACATATACATGGGGGAATCGGAATCATGCTAGATGACGTATTAGCAGGTATAATGGCCACCCTGTGTATCCAGGCCCTAGTAGTTTTATTTGTTTAATTTGCGGCCACACAAGGTATCGAAGTCGAGGAAAGTAGTTTGTCCATTGAATTTGTAGCATCCGCCACACTTCCGACCCGCTGGGGGCAATTCACCATTCATGGTTTTGAAGAGCATGGAACCGGCAAGGAACATGTTGCCCTGACTTATGGCGACATAGGCGGTGATGCGCCTGTTCTATGTCGAATTCATTCGGAATGCCTGACTGGGGATTGTTTGTTTAGCTTACGTTGTGATTGTGGGCCGCAATTGCAAGCGGCAATGGAAAGTGTCACTAAAGCTGGTCGCGGAATTATTCTGTATTTACGCCAGGAAGGAAGAGGAATCGGACTACTAAATAAAATTAAGGCTTATTCCCTGCAGGACTCCGGAGCAGATACTGTGGAAGCCAATCTTCAGTTGGGTTTCGATCCTGATAGCCGTGAATACCAAATTTGCAAACCGATGTTTGATCATTTTCAAATCTCCAAGCTGCAATTAATGACCAATAACCCCCGTAAGATTGATGCGCTAGAGAACATGGGTATCGAAGTTTCAGATATCGTTCCTTTGCACACAGAAGCCAATCCTCATAATAAAAGTTATCTCGCCGTAAAAGTCGATAAACTTGGTCATATGAAGTAACACTATTCACTGTGTCTGCTTCAATCAAAACTATTACTGTTGATTTTATTCGACATGGAGAGCCCCATGGTGGAGACATACTTCGTGGCAGAGTAGATCCTGCGTTAACTGATCTCGGGTGGACCCAAATGCAGAAAGCGACCGGGCTATCTTCAGAGCATGTTCCCGGTGAAATTACACCGAATTGGTCAGAGATAATAAGTTCACCTCTAAAACGCTGTCGGGATTTTGCTGAACAAGTGGCGGCGAATACAAAGGTTCCGATTACTGTAGCTGACCAATGGCAGGAAATTGACTATGGTGATTGGGATGGCATGCTAGTAAGCGAGTGGCGAAAAATCGCTGCTGACCAATTTAAAGCATTTCGGGAAGATTTATCGGCACTGGCACCTCCCAACGGTGAGAATTATTTAGATTTCAAAGACAGGGTATTAAAGGCCTTGGAAGAACTTACTTCGAAAGATGATGGCAGCCATTTATTAGTAGTAACTCATGGAGGAGTTTTACGAGTGGTGTTACCTTCTGTACTAGGCATGCCCTTTAATCGTAGCTATCCTTTACATATTCCATTTGCCTGTTTCAGTCGCGTTAAGCTTGTTGTGCAGGACGGAAAAACCAATGCCGGTTTAATTCTACATAATGGTGCAGAACATGGTGCTAGGGCAGAATAATTATTTACAAGGTCTGACGGGCACGATCGATATGCTTGCACATTTGCTGAGCACCCAATAATGCCCGGGGTGTATGTCGCTGCAGCAATTCAGGTGGAACGAAATACAAATTATCCTTTTGTACTGCAGTAAGACTTGGCCACTGCTTCCAGTTATCAAGCCATTCTGGTCGTTCGATATCCATACCGCTGGCAATAATCACCTCTGGATTTCTAACAAGTACCGCTTCAACACTGACTTTTGGTGCAAGCAACTGGAGATCTGAAAAGATATTTTGGCCGCCGCACAAATTGATGATGTCATTAATAAGTTCGTTACCACCAGAAGTCATCAATGGTACATCCCAAACCTGATAGAAAGTTTTTACTGGCGATTTATGGCTAAATTGATTACGCAACTCTTCATAAGTTTTTTCAAATAATTCTATCGATTCGACTGCTTCAGATTCTGTCCCGGCTAGCATTGAGAGTTTTTTAACATGTGCAGCTATGGTTTCGAGTTTTTTTGGTTCTGCAGTGTAAACCGTAAGGCCGAGCTCTCTTAATCTGGCAACTGAAGCCCGTGGATTCCCACTTTGCCATGCAACTATCAGATCGGGTTCTAATTCAAGAATTCGTTCCAGGTCCAAGAGATCGTAGCGGCCTACAATTGGTAGGGCAGTAACTTCTGGTGGAAAATCACTATACTCAACTACGCCGACGAGTTTGTTGCCGGCCCCCGCGGCGAAGACTAATTCTGTTAAAGAAGGGGCGAGACTAATTATTCGTTCAGCAGGATGATCAAGGCGAACAACCAAATCATTGTCATCAGTTAACTCAATAGCAGCAAACGTTCTTGGAATTAAGACTAAACTCAACAAGAATGCGAGTGTAATATTTTTTATAAGTTTCAATAGTCTATTCCTTTTTGAACTTTAATCCCTGCATTAAAGGCATGTTTGGTATCTGCAACTTCGCTTACGGTATCCGCTAGTTTTACTAAGTCTTTGGATGCATTTCTGCCGGTTATCACTACATGCTGGTGAGTTGGTCTATTCTTCAGCGCTTCAAGCACCATTTCCTTATCTAAATATCCATAAGTGAGCATGTAGGTGAGTTCATCAAGTATGACTACATTGATTTCTTCGTTAACCAACAGTGCCGCCGCTTTTCCCCATGTCTTTTCAGCAGCGGCTATATCCTTTTCCCGATCCTGTGTTTCCCACGTAAAACCGGTTTTCATAACGTGAAACTCAACGAGAGGGTTGTCTTCAAACAACTTCTGTTCACCGCAATCCCACAATCCCTTAATAAATTGCACCACGCCACAGCGAAGATCATGACCGAGACTGCGCGCCAGCATGCCAAAGGCAGAAGAACTTTTGCCTTTGCCATTTCCAGTTAGGACTACTAATAGTCCTTTGTCTTTAGTTGCTTCAGCGATGCGTTTATCGACATGTTCTTTTTTTCGCTGCATCGCCTTCTTATGGCGCGTATTTCTCTCTTCATCGTTTGACATTTAGTCTTCCTGTTTTCTATAGCTGCACTTGATCTCGTCATGATTTAGCGCGATTGATCATGACTAGATGAATGATGGGGGGGTATAAGTAGAAGAGTTAAGAAGATCAGCTCTGCCACTGATGTAGCCCTCCGCTGCATCGATATGTAGCAATCATCAGAGTTGGTATCGGACTTATCGAAATCTATATTCGAATCACCGTTGCGGGGGCAGTGTTGGAATC
>JBJLER010000058.1:0-7086 GCA_045565735.1 Pseudohongiellaceae bacterium | reverse complement strand
ATTTCTTCTGGCGAATTGGCATAGATCACCTTAACCACATTGCCATTAGCAATCAGGCAATTATTTTCTTCATCAACCCGCAACGTTCCCTGGAAAGCACCATGGACAGAATCAGCAGTAAACAAACCAGCACGCTTCTCCAAGTCACCAGGGCCGGAAGGTCTTACTACGATTGCCCTCAAACGCATCACTTCACCTGTTGAAGTTCGCTCAATCAGCAAACGCGCCATCAAGCGACCGATACGGCCGAATCCATATAAAACAATGTCTTGAGATTTTTCGATGGGCTTTTCTTTAACCCCATCTAGATAGGCAAGTTCGTTTTTTACAAACTCATCAACGGAAATAGAGTTGCCACCATTTTCGTCCTGATGCTCCATATAGCGAACGGTAAGCTTGCCCAGATCGATTTGTGCATGCCAGAGATCGAGCTTGGCCATGGCTAATAACACCGGATGGGTTTCGAATTCCGACATCTCATTGCGCTCCACCTGCCGTACAAAGCGATGAGATTTCATAATAAATGTTACTGAGCGGTTATGAAGTGGGCGTCCATAAATATAAATACCAACATTGCGCTGGCTAAATAATCTACCTATTACAGGTATCATTTCCTGCACTAAAGCTTCACGCTGTTTCCAGTCACTAAAGTAGTCAACTACGCTTGGACGTTCCACGAATCCCTCTTTTTGAATCGCCTATGCAAGGCCGTCGGATGTTGAAAGGCGGGTATTATCGTTAGAAAGGTATGCCTATGCAACAGAGTGATTTATCACAAATGGATGATGAAATAATCGACCAAAATAAGGGAATAATTAGTCAGAAACAATAAAGAATTAAGCTACAATTCTAAATCCATCACTTTACTTGTAAATTCTCCTCTTAATCTGATAAGCAGTTGACTTTTAGCACCAATGTAGTCGCAGGATATAGAGCTGCGCATTAAGGTGAGCATGAAATCCATTCAGAACCCAACAATCCCCAACGATCTTTATGAAAACTGTTATTGGCAAAACACCGTAGGTTGTGCCAGTAACCTGGCCATATGCAATGCCGCAGCAAATGCTGACGCACCTATATTGTTGATATGCGAAAACAACGAGGTTGTAGAACAGTCAATTAGAGAACTCAAGTATTTCTGCTCAGCTCATACGCAATTGCCAGTCTTTTCATTACCGGACTGGGAAACTCTTCCCTACGACAATTTTTCTCCTCACCAGGACATTATTTCTGAACGACTAAGCGCTCTCTTTCACCTGCCTCAACTTGAGCGCGGTATCTTGGTTATCTCTATTACCAGCCTCATGCATCGATTGCCACCCCATAAATACATTGCATCTACCAGCTTGGATTTGAAAGTCGGGCAGCAATTAGAAATAGATAAGACAAGGGAGCAATTAACATTAGCTGGTTATCAATCGGTGGATTCTGTTTTTGAGCATGGGGAGTTTGCTGTACGCGGATCGATCATAGATATATTCCCAATGGGATCATTAGTCCCGTTCCGCATCGATCTCTTCGATAACGAAATCGAAACTCTGAGAATCTTTGATCCAGAAACGCAGCGGTCAGAAGAACAGGTCCAGGAAATAAAGTTGCTTCCTGGAAGGGAGTTTCCACTCGATGGCGATGGCATAGCGGTATTTCGCGCTCGCTTTCATGAGTTATTCAATATCGATCTCCGCCAATGCCCGCTTTATCAGGATGTTAGTGATGGAATTAATTCTCCAGGCCTGGAGTATTATCTCGCGTTGTTTTTCGATGAGTTAAACACTCTGTTCGACTTCATGCCCAAAAACACAATCCTCCTTAAGCAAGGGAATCTTAAAGCAGCCGGCGAACAATTCTGGAAGGATATTAAAAGTCGTTATGAAGACCGATTAATCGATCGTTATCGGCCTATCCTACATCCAATGGAAATTTTTGTTTCTGTGGAAGAGATTCTTTCTCAAACTAGGAACTACCGGCAGATTGAATTTAAGATTCACGAGAATGCTTTAGATCTTGGAGCAGTAGCTCTACCGGAATTGGCGAGCAATCCGCGACTAGCCAAACCATTTAATAATGTGCAGCGATTTTTAGCTTCCCAAGAAACCAGAATCCTGTTTTGTGCCGAATCAGCTGGACGGCGCGAAACCCTGATCGAATTATTAAATCAAATAGATATTAACCCTACTCTAGTTGAACATTGGTCAGATTTTGTTAGTGGTAATTGCGAAGTAGGAATTACAGTCGCGCCACTTGATCACGGCATGTGGTTGAAAAATGAAAACCTGGCGCTGATTACTGAAACTCAATTGTTTGGCAACCGCATTGCTCAACGTCGACGTAGATCCAAGACGCAAAGTAATACCGACTTCATTATAAAGAGCCTAACTGAGCTACGAATTAATGACTCGGTAGTGCATATAGATCATGGTGTCGGTCGTTATCGAGGGTTACAAACAATTACCACTGATGGACAGACAACTGAATTCCTCACTCTGGAATATGCCAATGAGTCGAAGCTATATGTTCCTGTCGCATCACTACATCTAATCAGCCGCTACAGTGGCGCCGAGCAAGAAGCTGCGCCACTTAATCACCTTGGCACTGACCAATGGCAAAAGACCAAACGGAAAGCTGCTGAAAAGATTCACGATGTGGCAACTGAGTTATTAGAGATATATGCCCAGAGAATGGCCCGTAAAGGCTATAATTATAATTTGGACCACGAAGAGCTAGAAAAATTCTCTGCATTATTTCCTTTCGAAGAAACTCCAGATCAAGAAAATGCTATTGCAGCAGTAATGGATGATATGAACAGTGCTCAATCCATGGATCGACTGGTTTGTGGTGATGTGGGATTCGGAAAAACTGAAGTGGCTATGCGGGCAGCCTTTGTTGCAATACAAAACAACAAACAAGTCGCATTACTCGTTCCTACAACTTTACTTGCGCAACAACATTATGAAAGTTTTCGCGATCGATTTGCTAACTGGCCCATTGTTGCTGAAGTTGTTTCCAGATTTAAATCCCCAGCCAAACAAAAAGAGGTACTAAAAAATGTAGCGGATGGGAAAATAGACATACTCATCGGCACTCACAAACTGCTGCATGCAGAAATTGATTATAGCAATTTAGGATTACTCATTATTGATGAAGAGCATCGTTTTGGCGTTCGTCAGAAAGAAAAGTTAAAAGGTATTCGCGCCAATGTAGATATCCTCACTCTAACTGCCACACCAATTCCGCGCACTTTAAACATGGCGCTCTCTGGAATTCGTGACTTATCTTTGATCGTAACTCCTCCAGCGCGACGGTTATCGGTAAAAACTTTTGTGAGAGAGCAACAGGACAGCTTAATAAAAGAAGCTGCGTCCCGTGAATTATTGCGTGGCGGCCAAGTGTTCTATTTACACAATGAAGTCAAATCAATAGACCGCGCAGCCGAACATCTACAGGAGATAATCCCTCAAGCGAGAATTTGTATAGCGCATGGCCAGATGGCAGAACGAGACTTAGAAAAGGTTATGGCGGACTTTTATCAAAAGCGCCATAACATTCTCGTGTGTACGACGATTATCGAAACGGGAATCGATATTCCCAACGCAAACACAATTCTTATTCATCGTGCAGATAAATTTGGCTTAGCACAATTGCATCAATTGCGCGGCCGAGTTGGGCGCTCTCATCACCAGGCGTATGCGTATTTATTACTGCCTGGTCAAAGTCGACTAAATCGAGATGCACAAAAACGAATTGAAGCAATTCAAGCAGCAACGACTTTGGGAGCTGGCTTTACTTTGGCAAGTCATGATCTGGAAATTCGTGGGGCTTGGCGAACTACTAGGGGATGAACAAAGCGGACATATGCAGAAGATTGGATTCTCCCTATATACAGAGTTATTAGAAGAAGCAGTTGGAGCTATCAAGGCAGGCAGAACACCAAGTCCTGACCCAGATCTGAATAAGTCGATCGAAGTCAATATACGCATTCCAGCGTTGATTCCAGAAGACTATTTGCCTGATGTTCATACGCGTCTGATCATGTATAAGCGCATAGCTTCTTCTGGTGACGAAGAAGATTTGCAGGAATTACAGGTTGAAATGATCGATAGGTTTGGTCTGTTACCGAAACCGCTTAAACTACTATTCCGTCTAACGGAATTAAAACTAAGAGCCCAGAAATTTGGTATTAAGAAGATCGATGCTAACGTGAATTCTGGCAGAATAGAGTTCAATGCTGCTACTGTTGTAGACCCTCTTTCACTAATACAGCTGATACAGGACGACCCAATGCGCTTTAAACTAACCAGTGGCAATCAGCTTCAGTTTGCCCATGAGAACGAGAATGCTGAAGCAAAGCTTGCATTTATAAACTCAGTATTAGATAAATTTAAAATTGCGGAACAGAAAGCAGCATAGAGACTTCGATGAGAATTCGCTTACTCCAGTATTTCTTTTTAACAAACGCATTAACCTTTAGCTCAGCCGTCGTTAGTCAGGAGAGATGGTTCAAAGTGGAGCTCTCTATTTTTTCTAATGAAAATGCTGCCGATCGATTAGAAGAACAATGGCACGCGGAACGAACTGAACTCTCTTATCCTGATGGTTTAAGAAGACTAAACAAGTTGTCGGATCTTTTATTAGCAGACAATTTATTAGCAAACTCATTAAATACCCTTTCTTCTGAAGATTCTGAAAATAAACAATTAACTCCTGAAGAAGTTCAAGCTCAGATTCGTGCGGAATCCATAGCTGCGATTGGGCCGAGCCCTGCAACTAATGGTAGCGGATTTAAGTTATTTGATTTTTTAAGAGAAGATTTTCTTCAGCTACTTACTTCAGAAAGCGATTTTCAACAGACTAATAGAACCCTGGAAAGATCATCAGATCATCGCCTACTTTTTCATGGGCTATGGAGACAGGCAGTAGTTCAACCTGAACAGTCAATACCTGTTTATATAGAAGGCGGCTTAGCCTATGGTGATCAACACGAACTGCAAGGTAGTCTCACCATCAGGTTTAATGAAAACGAAGACCGTGTAGTTATCGATACTAATCTCTGGTTAACGGAATTCAGCATTGTTCAAAACCAAGACGGCCAATGGTCTTTGCCAACCATCCCTGAAGAAGCTCAATCCTCATCAACGCTAGATAGTGACTTAAGTTACTATCCCATTCAGATCTATCATATGGAACAGAGTCGGGAAATGCGTAGCGCTGAGTTTCATTACCTAGATCATCCGGCTATGGGTGTAGTGATATTAGTGGAACCATATGAGATACCCCCGGCCCCACTTCCAACTCTAGGATTTTAGAGTTCTTCTATCAAGCTTATTAAAACTTGGAGGACAAAACCTCTACTCTCTTTCACATGAGCTTCTATTCCGCTCATTAATATTTCTTTTTCGCCGAGACCTGCTGCCCAGTTTACTGACAAGGCCAGCATTGCATAGTCAAGTTTCAGTTCCCGCGCCAAGGCCGCCTCAGGCATCCCAGTCATGCCTACTACATCGCAACCATCTTGTTGCAACCGCTTAATCTCGGCTGGTGTTTCCAAGCGCGGACCCTGCATACAGCCATATACACCTTCAGTTAATAAAGATTTGTTCACAGAGTTCGCTCTATTTACTCGATTAAAAGCACCTACCAACTGTTTGCGCAATTTATTAGAAAACGGTTCAGTAAAATCGATATGAGTAACGAATTCCAGATCTTCTTCGAAAAAAGTATGAGCGCGACTATGGGTGTAATCTATAATCTGATCTGGTATCGCGAAATTACCAGGGCCGGTATCAGGGTGAATTCCGCCGATTGCATTAATAGCGATAATTTTATCTGCTCCAATCATTTGCAGAGCCCAAATATTCGCTCGATAATTTATCTTATGGGGGGGGATAACATGATCCTTCCCGTGCCGAGGTAGAAACGCCACTGTTTGCTCGCCATGTTTGAACAGTTCTACAACCACACGTTTTTCAGAAAAAGGAGTGATGACTCGTTTAAATCCAGCAGATTTAAATCTATCTATCTGATAGAGTCCGGTACCGCCGATGATCGCTAACATACTGCTCACTGCCTATAAACTAGAGCGCAAGAACATTAAACCAGCCCATTGGACACCGCAACCAAAATTGGGAACATTAAGAATTAGAAAGCGGGGAATTTGGAGAAAGCCAACACCAGAGGAGGGATCCTCCTGGTGACATGTTCAGCAGCCAAGCGAGCGAATCAAGGCTCGGCGAAGATTGTTTTTATCGAGTATTTGATTTAATTATTATCGGTATTTCACAAATACCCTATCAGTGGGCCCTATAACTGTTTCAAAATGCAATACGTTTCGAAAAAAGCTCGATTTTCTTTTTGCTATCGCTACCGCTACAGCCTCGAGCGAAGTTGGGATGGAGGAAAAGGTAGGGTTTTATTCATCGGATTGAATCCTTCCACTGCGGATCACAAACGTGACGATCCAACTATTAGAAGATGTGTTGGTTTCGCAAAGTCCTGGGGCTATCAATCCATGGAAATCGTAAATTTGTTTGCTTTTCGCTCCACCTGCCCCAAAGGCCTTAAAGCCGTCTCCGATCCGGTTGGCAAGCAGAATGACAGATGGATTAGGAGTGCCGAAAAGCGCAGCGATCTAACTATTGCCTGTTGGGGATCTATTAATATGGGCCGCGGACGGGCCGCGAAATTAATCAAGAAGCTTAAGTATCCCTATTGCCTTAAGATCAATCAAACACTGGAACCTGCTCATCCTCTCTATATGAGAGCAGATTTAAAGCCCACCCCCTACATTGTTTCGCGGAATTCAGGGCGCTAATCCATGACAATTTCATCCTTATTGGCCGAAGCTCTCTGGCCCACAGCGGGATTTTCTCTGGCGTGGCGCAAATTGCTCTATCGTCAACTCTGCAAGGGAGATAAAACTCCAGATTTTCAGTTTTCAACAGTTTTTTTTGGTCTCAAATATGAAGGTAATCTTAATAACAATATAGAGGCGAGTATCTTTTTTTATGGCGCCTTTGAAAAACCCCTGCTTTTTTTCTTAAGGGATTGTTGGAATGCACTGCAGACCGAAAGCAATGAAAATTCTAAAAC
>JBJLER010000057.1:0-7227 GCA_045565735.1 Pseudohongiellaceae bacterium | reverse complement strand
GGTGAATTTATAAAGTGGTTCAACATAAGTGCCAGCATTACTTTCAGTTTGCGCACACTAGCTCACCGAGCCAGTTATGGTGCGGTAGTTGAAATTTTGTTCGTAGCGTCTGCTTTCGTCATCACCTTGGCTGCCCATCGCAATGGTATGATCCATAGACCATTCTTTATTGGTGACTTCGCCTTAACTCGTGGCATCGATCCATCATCCATATTAATGGCCTTTGGTTGCGGCGCTGTGCTCTCACTTTCTGCGTTGTTAATGGTGGAAAACAATCAGAAGCGGCTACCCTATCATTTCACGGTTTTAGGCTTATTATGTTTTTCGCTGCTTATCTATGTTCGGCTTTTTGGTTTACCAACACCTCAGTTAACCGATGGCATAGGATTAACTGGACAGGAGCAAAATGGTAACAGTGGCCAACGCGACAATCCTTTCCGAGATGGTGAAAATGAGAACAACGATAAAGAAGCACCCGTTGCAGTAGTGGTTTTTCGAGACGATTACGAACCCCTAAATGGTTCTTACTATTTTCGAGAATCTGCATATTCGGAATTCAATGGCGCCATGTTGGACTACACCACGCGCGATGACATGGACCGCGATCTCATCGAACATTTCACCAATAGCAGAGCTGAAACTGATCTAATTCCCGGCGCAGGTGATGAACGCAAATTAGTGCGAACAACCATTGGTATGTTGGTAGCTCATCGCAATCCTTTTGGCCTGGAAAGTCCAATTGCTTATGAAAACAAAGCCAACCCAAGCAGCTTGAGATTTAAGCGCACCTACGACGCGTACTCCCTCGCACCAGAATATGACTTCGAATATTTAATTGGACGAGAAACCGGCCGCGATGAATGGTCCGATGAATTACTGCAGGAATATCTAACTATCCCAGACGATAATCGCTACCAAGCTCTAGCTGAACAGCTTATTGGAAATTTACGCCCTGAATACATTGATGATCCTTTCGCCAAGGCCTGGGCCATTAAGTCTTACTTAGACGAGAACGGCATCTATAGCCTTAAAAACGAACATGCCTATGAACCTGATCCAGCAGCCTCGTTCCTGTTTGGTGATCTAACAGGCTATTGCATGCATTTTTCATTCGCCGCCACCTATTTGTTTCGCAGCATAGGCATTCCTGCCAGAGTCGGAATCGGTTATTCAGTGCCAGCAGCAAACAGAGCTGGAGGATCAGCATTGTTGGTGCAGGCAATCCACGGTCATGCCTGGCCAGAAGTTTATTTCAAAGACATAGGCTGGGTAATTATCGATCCCGCGCCACAGCAAACCTTAGTAGATATGACTACTGATCCACAAAATGATTTACAGCAACTATTAGGGGATATGTTACGTGACGATGCTTCTTTCAAAGATTTCATGGAATCTCAACAGGTATCATTTATTCAATTACAAACGCTTCTGAATATCCTCTATGCTATTGTCGCTCTAGCTGTTCTCGTCGCTTATCTGATTAAAGCTTATAGGCTCTGGATCCCATCCTTTGCAATAGACGAATCTCAATATCGCTTGAGTTATCGAGCAATGCTCGATCGCTTATCCGCAGTGGGGCTTTATCGCAACTTTGGAGAGAGCCGCGAAAAATTCGCCGAAAGAGTAAACACTACAATACCTTCTCTTAAACCAATGACAAATACACATCTTTCCTTAGCGCTCGGTGGCAATGTACCAACCACAGGGCAACAGCAAAAATGGAATGAACTAGATCGGGCGGTGCGCAAGGAAGTTAATACAAGCACTGTTACCTGGCGCAAAGTTATTGCGTTTTTTAATCCATTCTCCTGGCTGCTAACCAAGTAGCTTTTCTATCGAATCTAATTTTTAGTTCGGAGTATTAAATGAACTCAGACAATGTTGCCGAAGTAGAAGAATTGCCAACTGCAAAGTCTGATGAGTCTAATGGCGTGCTGCAAGAAGCACTGGAAATTCTCTCTACGCTGCAAACCACAATAAAAAAACAAGTGCTGGGCAGAGATGATGTAATTGAATTAGCAATTATTGCTCTTATCGCCGATGGGCATATTTTATTAGAAGATTTTCCTGGCTCAGGTAAAACAACTCTTGCTAAAGCACTGGGAGAAGCAATCGTCAGCGGCTTCAGTAGTGGCGAGTCCATCGTTCCGTTTAGAAGAATTCAGTTCACTCCAGATTTACTGCCCTCCGATGTCACAGGTGTGCCGGTATTCGATAGCAATAGCAATGCCTTTCATTTTCGCCATGGCCCATTGTTTGCGCATGTCGTATTAGCAGATGAAATAAATCGAACGTCTCCTAAAGTGCAGTCAGCCATGCTTGAAGCCATGGGTGAGAAACAAGTAACGGTAGACAATGTTACTTACGCCCTAGACGATTTGTTTTTTGTTATAGCGACTCAGAACCCATTGGATCTAGTTGGTACCTACCCCCTTCCATCACCTCAACTGGATCGTTTCCTATTTAAGATAACCATGAATCATATTGATCGTGAATCTGAACTAGACGTACTAGATACATATAAAGAAAGAAGAGAATTAAGCGACCAATTGCAAACAGTGACACGAGACCAGGTGCTTCGAGCAAGAAAGAACATCGATGCTGAAGTTGCTATTAGCCCAGCAATAAAAACTGCGCTGGTTGATATTTCTCGAAATCTGAGAGAAGACGACAGAGTCTTACAGGGCAATTCAACCAGAAGCATGGTGTTACTTCTACCTGCCCTGCAGGTGTCTGCCGCATTGCGAGGCAGAGACTATGTATCCGCTGAAGATATTGAATTACTGCTTTTGCGAGTATTGGGTCATCGAATTGAACTGGCTCCCGGCGTATCTGATATTGAAAAAGTTTTATTAGACAATATGCGCACTCCCATGGATCAACTGGCAAAGGGCACTATCAGTTAATGCAATCTTTTTCTTATCACAAGCCATTAGCGGCTTTATTTTTGCTGCTTGCGCCATTGTATTTAAGCGCCCAGGATGACTCGCTGCCTGGCATAGATGCAATTGAAATCCCAGAAGCAAGACTTCCTCTCTGTTTTGGATTCAGTGATGTGACTAATTCCAATGCATTAGCAATATGCGACGCATTGGACTTAGATGAGAATGTAAAAGCCCGTGAACTTAGCGAGCAATGGATAAGACAAGAACCAAATTCCCCTGCTGCACAATTTGCATTTGCAGAGGTTCTTTTTAACGTAGAAGGCAATATGCCTCGCGCACTTTTTCACCTGAATCAAGCAGAAGAACTAACTAACTATAACACTCTGGAAGAAGCTTTTAATTCCGGAAACGTCCAGTGGCATTACTTAACACTAAGTCAGTTATCTTACGTTCATCAGTTAATGGGAGATCAATTAAAGTCTCTGAACTATCTGGATAAGATTTCTCAAATCTATGGTCAGGACATGGAATCCTTTCGTGGTTGGCCGCTGATAAAACTTAAGCAATACGATGCGGCACGTGCGTCTGCCAATCGAGTATTGGAAAACAGTGAGAATGAGCGTGAGCGAGCACGAGCCTGGAATACACTCTGTGCCGTCGAACTGGCCAGTTTCGCACCCATTGAGTCCACTTCTGCCTGTGACCGTGCCATCGATGAAGATGAAAACATAGCGGACAGTGCAAACGATTACGACACGGTTTATCTAACTAATGCTTCTGAAGTATCCCTGAGTCTTTTAAAGATGGATGAGGCAGAAGAATATCTCGATCGAGCAACACGCTATCTGAACCCACAGAGTGTCGCCGATCCCTGGATCTACAAACTATTTATAACCTTAAATCAAGGGCGTTTTGATGATGCCCGATCGGCGTTGGATCGCATGCTAGTCTGGCGCGAGCAACAAGAGCCCATAGTAAGTGTTATGAATAGAGCCGAACATTTTCTAGTAAGCGCAAGCTTTTTAATGGTGGCGGGTTATGCAGAGGATTCAGTAAAGCTCACTCAAACCGCACTCAATCAACCGGATCGAAATGGCTCTTACAGCGCGGACGACGAACAAAAAGATTCCTTTGCGGCACTAGTAAATATGATGGCCAATCGAACTGAATACCAGATCCAATTGGAACACATCTCTACTTTAGATTTTTTTGAATCGCTCTCGGCTCGTATGCAAGCAAATCGCTTACGCTTGGATGCGTGGCGTGCTGAACGGCGAGCTGCTTCGCTCTTCGCTGACTTCGATGTATTGCAAAATCGATTGCGACCTTATGCACCTCTCGATGTACATATTCCTGAATGGGTTGAGCCAGAAATCATTCAGCTACTCGGCTCCGGCGTGATGAAAAATATATTGAATCAGGCTCGCAGTAACGGCGCCTTTCAATTGAATGAAGGGTATTACTACTCCTACTTAACTGAAATTGCCGCGAATGAGAATGATAATGAAGCAGTGATCGATACGGGACAATTAGCGCTTACTCAGTTACCTCAACAAGAAGTGTTACTGCGCGCCCGCGTCGGCGCCAGAATGGCAGATGTCTTTTGGAGCCTGGACAACTACAGCGACGCAATTGAGTTTTATACAAATAGTTATCATCAGGACCCAAGCATCTTTCGCAGACTTGATTTGGAAATTCCCGTAACTATAAGTGAAGATGGAACTAGCTTTTCTCGTCTAGTCAGTGACTACCTTGCTCACTCACCTCGCTTCACTGAGCATGTTAATGGCTTAGTTCTCGAAGTTCAGTCTATCCCAGACCTCTCCGCTTGCCTGAAATCAAGAACGGGCGCGGTCTTGTCGTGCTACACTATGGCCGCCGCCGAAAACCAAAGCAGCAAATGGAATGCTCAAGAGTTTACCCGCTTATTTCACACCGATACCTTCGGTCTAGGATACAACATAAGCAAAGCCCAACGTTCCATACTGTTAGGTTCCAGCGTCATTTTTAGCTCTCAAACCAATAGTAATTTACGTAACTCACGTGATGCATTCATGGTTCGCTAAGCCTTAGTGGCTATCCGCCACCAATAATAAAGTTAATAAGTCAGGACAAATTTTGTCGAAGATTGATTCGCTATCTAAACAGTTGATAGTGCTGTTAGCTGCCACTTCAGCTTTGGGGCCGGCAGGTATGCAAATCTTACTGCCTGCCCTGCCAGTTATTCAGGATGACTTTTCAGTCAGCAACGACGTGGCCCAGTTAACACTGAGCCTGTCAATGTTTTCTATCGCTATCGGTACCCTGGTGTATGGTCCGATGTCAGATAAATATGGTCGCAAGCCTACAATGCTGCTTGGTATCTTTATCGCCATCATCGGATCTATTTTCTGCTATTTAGCAGATTCAATAGGTTGGTTAATCGCAGGGCGAATCATTCAAGCCTTTGGTGGAGCCGTGGGTCTGGTTTTGGCAAGAGCAATAGTCAGAGATGTTTATGGCGCTGAAGAATCAGCAAGAGTAATCGCAACACTGGTAATGGTGATGGTTATCGCTCCTATGATGTCCCCCGCTCTTGGCGGAGAGATGATGAACCGCTTTGGCTGGGAATCGGTGTTTCTAGTTATGGCCGGTGCCAGCGCAATTATTTTCGTTTTCTTAATTCTTCGCCAACCAGAAACTTTAGTAACTCCTGTTCAATTCGAGGGAATAGGATCCATGCTCCGAACTTTTGATAGTCTGCTTAGATCGCGCGCCTTCTGCGGATATGCATTTTGTGTGACGTTTGTGTCTGTTGTGTTTTTCAGTTTTATTTCAGCAGCACCTGAGATAATGGTATCTGTTCTAAACCGCCCACCGACTGAATATGGATATTATTTTGTCATGATTCCAATTGGATTCATGATTGGAAACTACATAACACGTCACTTTGGTCGATCCATTTCTATCGATTCCATGATCGTGCTGGGTAGCACCATCGCTATTGGTGGAATAGTGATAGCAATAATTCTAAATCTGTTAGGACTTAGTCATCCTCTAGCTCTTTTCCTTCCAGTTTCAATCGCTGTGTTCGGCAATGGCATAACCTTACCTAATGCACAGGCAGCGGCAATTAATGAATTTCCTCAATATGCCGGAAGCGCTTCCGGGTTAACTGGATTCTTGCAGATGTCGGTATCGGCAGTAGCTGCGCAGTTCGTGGCATTTATTTTCAACGAAACAGCCTACCCGCTGCTTATTATGATGTTATTAGCTTCAGTGATTTCGTTGTTCCTTTTTAGGTGGGGTGTTCCTGTTAGAACCGTAACTTCTTAATTATTTAGGAAATTTAGCTGATCCAGGAGTTCAATCTCATCCCGCAAGCACCGTAGATCAAATATCAAACTGCCGTCATGAATACGGCCGATAGCAGGCTTTGGTAATTTTCGGAAATCAGTAGCAAGCTTTTGTAGTTCAGCATCGGTTTGCCCTTTCTCAGCAATTGGCTTCATCACTATGGCTTTACTCGCCAACAAATCTAAAGGCAGCGCACCACTGCCGATCTGACTTTTACAATCTTCAACACTTACTTCAGCTCGATTTTTAAGTTTTTCTTCAAATATCGGTAAGAGTCGATTTGCCAGTTCTATAATTTCTTGCACAGGCTTGGCTAAATCAGATAAAAGAGGCACACGTTGAGTTAATCGCTGAGGATCTCGATATAAATTTATAACGGAAGACAGCGCTGCCATTGTAATTTTGCCGACCCGTAACGCCCGCTTAAGTGGATTTTTCTTAATCGCCGAGATCAACTCTCTCTTCCCGACGATGATTCCTGCCTGAGGACCGCCTAAAAGTTTATCTCCACTGAAAGTCACGACTTCGGCGCCTTTTTCCAATGTCTCCGTTACAGTGGGCTCATGAGGCAATCCGAACTTATTCAAATCCACCAAGGTGCCACTGCCCAAATCGGAAACAAAAGTTACGCCCGTGTCTTGTGCCAGCTGACTAATCTTTTCTTCAGAAACTGAATTAGTAAATCCACGGATCTCATAATTACTAGTATGGACTTTCATCAACATCCCAGTATTGGGGTTTATTGCTGCCTCATAGTCTCTCAGATGAGTTCGATTAGTAGTGCCGATTTCTACTAAAGTACAACCCGCACTTTTCATAATATCCGGTATACGAAATGCTCCTCCAATTTCAACTAGTTCCCCCCTCGAAATTACAACCTCTTTTCTAAAAGCAAGTGTATTTAGAACCAATAAAACAGCAGCCGCATTATTATTGACAACGGTTGCTGCTTCAGCACCGGTGATCTGACAAATACTTTCCTCGATGTGTGAGTCTCTGTCTCCCC
>JBJLER010000056.1:0-7317 GCA_045565735.1 Pseudohongiellaceae bacterium | reverse complement strand
GCGAAGTTCGAGTTTGATAAGGCAGTTCGAACGCTTGACTATTTATTAGATGAAAATGAATTTGCTGTAGCCAATCATTTCAGCATAGTAGACATCCTATTAGCACAAACTTTTAACTGGGCAATTCGTTTCGAATTTGATGTTCCACAAAAGTATACTGACCTTCGGAACCGTCACTATGATCGGGCAGCCGTGAAACGCACAATGGATCTAATTAACTAAGCATGATGCAACGCATTCTACTATTTATATGTGCAGCGTCAGCGACTTTTGCTTTTGCACAAACCAGTAATCAGAGATCGGTTTCTACTGAAGATCTAGAATACTATTTGCTGCAATCTTTTCTCGTTGCTGATTCTAAGCAACGAATTGCACTAAATCATATCGGGGTTCAAGGTCGCTTCGAAGAATCAGGCTTTCTCGTTACCGCAGTGCTCGAGGGCTATCCCGCTCATGGTGCAGGAATGGAACGTGGCGATGTGATTCTCTCTGCGGATAATGAGCCATTCCACCCGGTTCATTCTTTTAATCTGGAAAGAAATGGCAGCGGCGACTTTGTTCGGATTACTAGTGAACACCAATTAAGAATTCAGCGGGGAGATAGTTTTACTGAACTCTCTCTAGTGCCTGTTTATGAGAACCTTTTCGATAGTTACCGTAGCGCTACTGCAAACTCGGTTCAGGAATTCTCCACTGGAAATAAGGTCATTGGATATATTCGTTTTTGGGCTCTCAGTCGCAACACGAACGACATAATTAATTACCAGGAGCTGATTCGAAATCTAGATCACTGCGACGGGATAATCTTCGATCTACGTAACAGCTTCGGCTTTTTGGATTCTCAACATCTGGATTTAGTTTTCAACGATAAGTCCTATTATTTTTCTGTTACTGAACCGCCTAATAGCGGCTTTAATTTCGCACAAATATCTCCAGTTCTCGAATTCGCCAACTACCGAAAACCTATAGCACTTCTTTTAAATGAAGATACACGAGGCGGCCCGGAACTTTTTGCCTATCAACTGGACAAACTAGAGCGAGTCGTGAGTCTCGGCAACTCCACTCCTGGGCAAATTGGAAATTTTGCTCTAAATAATGGGAACGATCGCGCGCCCATCGACTATCTGTCGGCTGAAGAATTGTTGATTGATGGTAACGAGTTTGAAGGAATTGGCGTTAATCCTGAAATCGAAGTTCAATTCGAGTACGAAAATACCACGCGCGGCGATCCTCAATACGATGCAGCGGTAAATACACTTCTCGGTATTATCTAAACACCGAATCAGGTTTCGGAATCATTCTCTTTCCATTTCAAATTTTTAAAATCAAAGCCTTTCTCTAAAGTTGGTTTTACCACTTCAAAATACGGCGATAGATCAAAATCTCTGGGAGTAAAATGTGTGAAATGGCGCCTGTAATATTGAGGAACTTCACCTTCTGATCCCTGCTCTCGGTCTCTTCCGGGCAAGATTGGATAATCAATAGATTGAAACGACTCCGCAATCAAAGTCGAACAAATAACTTTAGTTGGCTCCCCGCTCCCGAGGGCGATCATAGATCGTCGATAACGATTGGGCACCGGCGGCTTTTGAATAATGTACCGAACTAAATCAATGACATTTTTCAAATCGTATTTATTACCCAGCTTCGATTTGGCGAAACTAATTAGCATTTTCTTGTCCTGTTCGGTCAAATTCACAGGTCGGCAGATGCGTAGATTAAATTCTTCATAATGCTTGAGATTAACCATGCGCGCACCTTCTACCAGATCTGCTTCCAAAAGCGTTTCCTTTTCGGCTCCGTCTCCGTCACTACCAACAAACAGGCAGGCATGCGACCAAGAAGACTGAGTGAGGTATTTTACGGCAACACTGATTCGGGTATTCCCCTCCACGAGTACAATGTCACCGGTTTTTAATACTTCCGCGACATCTTCAATGCACACTGTATCGAGACGTTGGTAACCTGGCTGAGCTTTCGATAAATAGGAAGCCAGTCTGCTGCCAACTGTTCTGCTAAAAGAAGCAATCATTAAACATGCTCTCCAAATCCATTGGATTTCATTGATTTATCCATTCTTACATTTATCGGCAACATCTTCTTTATAGTTTTGTTTCTCGGGTATACTAGCCAGCCGTTTTGGATCTTACTCAAAAATTGAGCTTTAATATGTTAATCGCAGCACCGCAATAGGAGTTTAAAAATGACCACGGCCTATAACAAATTTTTTATCAATGGCGAATGGGTTGAACCCACTGGCAGAGATACACTGGAGGTAATGAATCCTGCCACTGAAGAGGCATTCGCGACTATCAGCCTCGGTACAGCTGAAGATGTTGATGCTGCTGCGAAAGCGGCTAGAACTGCATTCGGTGCCTGGTCACGGTCTTCGATAGAAGAGCGGAAGACGGTCATAAGTAACATCATTTCCGGATTGAAAGCTCGCGGCGATGAAATGGCGATAGCAATTTCCAATGAAATGGGCGCACCCATGGGCTTGTCCAAAACTGCGCAATTAGGCAGTGGGCTTGGTCACTTCATGAACATTCTCAGCGTGTTAGACAATTATGAATTTGAAGAAGTTCGAGGTACCACAAAAATTGTAAAAGAACCTGCAGGAATATGTGGATTTATAACTCCATGGAATTGGCCACTTAATCAGATCTCTTGTAAGGTCGCCCCCGCTATCGCTGCCGGTTGCACTATGGTGTTAAAGCCAAGCGAAATAGCGCCAGTAAGCGGCTACATTCTAGCGGAAATCATTGCCGAATCAGGTTTGCCCGCAGGTGTTTTCAATTTGGTAAATGGTGATGGCCCAACAGTTGGTGCTGCAATTTCTGCACATCCTGATATTGATGTTGTTTCGTTTACTGGATCAACCCGCGCAGGTCGTGAAGTCGCCAAAGCTGCTGCAGAGGGAATTAAGCGAGTTACTCAAGAACTGGGCGGTAAATCGGCCAATATCATCCTCGATGACACACCGGATTTCGGCCGAGCAGTAGCCGGAGGTGTTGCCGGCTGTTTCGGTAATAGTGGTCAATCCTGTAACGCACCAACTCGTATGCTTGTACCGAAAGCAAAAATGGCAGAGGCAATTGAAGCAGCAAAAGCTATTGCCGCCAAATCAACTGTAGGCGATCCGCAAGCGGAAGGCACTCGCCTTGGTCCTGTAGTAAGTGAATTGCAATTCAACAAGATTCAGGGATTGATTGAAAAAGGGATTGAAGAAGGTGCCGAATTGATAGCTGGAGGGCCTGGTCGACCGGATGGAATAAATAAAGGCTACTTCGTACAACCAACCGTATTTGCCAATGTCACCAACGACATGACTATCGCCCGAGAGGAAATATTCGGACCGGTATTGTCAATTATTGGTTACGACGATGATAGCGATGCGGTAAGTATCGCCAATGATACTGATTATGGTTTATCTGGGTATGTTTCAGGTCAACCCGATCATGCGCAATCAATCGCGCGTCAACTACGTGCCGGTAATGTTCACATTAATGGAGCCGGCCCTGATTTTTCAGCTCCGTTTGGAGGTTACAAACAATCTGGTAACGGTCGCGAATGGGGCGTAGAAGGATTCGAAGAATTCCTCGAAACCAAAGCGATGATGGGAGCACTTGCTGAATAGATCTAAGAAGCTGAACGGTTTCCAAGATTTATATTAGTCGCAAGAAAGGAAGTCAGTTTATGGGATTAGAAACACAGAAAAGCTCAATCGACATCGGCATCATTGTTAAAGACATAGATGCCATGATGAAATTCTATGGTGAAATTCTCGGCCTAGATCTGGAAGCAACGATTCCAATGCCAGGCGGTGGCACCATGAATCGATTTAAGGTTGGTGACAGTATCATCAAATTGATAGCACTAGATCCTGCGCCATCAGCTGAAGCGGAGCCCGGCGGTATTCGTGCTGCTAGTGGATATCGTTATTGGACAATTCATGTGCCAAGCCTTGAAGAAATTATTGGCAAGGTTGAGGCCGGTGGTGGCAAAGTTGTCGTTCCGATTCGAGAAATTCGCGAGGGTGTTTCGATAGCATTTCTCGAAGATCCAGACGGCAATTGGGTAGAGCTATTGCAAAATAGCTAAGAATGAAGCACAAAAAAGGGATTCAATAGAATCCCTTTTTTGTTGCATTTTACTCTTACCAAATGCTTCGAGCATTCAATTCGATGTCAAAAGTATTGCCGTCGGGCTGGCCCACATGAATTACGAAAGTATCTTCGTCAGGATTACTATAGCCTAAAGTCGGCATTCCAAATCCTGACACATCTTCAAACTTCACCGAGTTCTCAGTAATTTCAACCAACTCTAATTTTTGAGCAGCTTCTGTGCGAGGCTGAAAACCAGCATCCCATTGCTGAATGTGCAGGACTAGAGAACCATCGGCTTCTTCAATAGTAATTACTTCAAACATACTAGTTGCGTCAGCACCGGTCATGCGCACTGCAGCCATCAGTGATCGGCCTTCAGTTGAAATCCAATTTTCTTCTAGCTGGTTTGGACCTAAGTTTCCTGCCCAGTTCCCTGTCATCCAACTAAGCTGATCGATGGTAGCAGGGGGACCTGCCAATACGCTCCCAGTCATTGCTACAAAAGACAAAACGACTAGGGACTTAGTTAATTTCTTCATATTTACTCCAACCTCCAAACAAATTAAAAACTACTGCGTTACTTTTTCCAACCAAGCATCTAATGATTCCCAGTTCATTCGAAACATATGCGGCGCACTGTCGAGAATAGCCGCATCCAAATCAACTCCCGCTTCAGTAAGCGCATTAACAGTTTCTTCGAATCGATTTGCCCAACCCAGTTGATCGGCTCCACCAATGCGCAAATAAACTGGAAAGCCAGCTAATCTACGATTATCAACAACTGAAGTTGCTAATGCAGGTACTGCTGCCACACCAAAATAGTTTTGCGGATTACGACGGGCAATTTCTAAAGCTGACATTCCTCCATTAGAGATACCGGCAAGTAGCACTTTACCTTCCGCAATATAGTCTCGCTGCTGTAATTCAACGATTAACTGTTCAACCTTCTGGTTATTTTCTTCGCCTCGAAAAGCCCTATTGTTGGGCGAAATTGGTACGGCAACCACATACCCGCGTTCTGAAAAACCACCACCTAACCAAATAGAAGTATCACGAGATATAGAGGCATTGCCCGGTCCGCCTCCCATCAATACCACTAGGGTTGACGGATCATCTGTAGTTTCTGCAGGCATGACCACAAACACGCCGAGCACGGACCCATCTTCAAGCGTTACGCGTTCCTGGGCTGTCGCCATAAAAGAAAATAGAAGAGTTATGAAGAGCATTAGAGCTTGTGCTATTTGCATTTTATACTCCTTCTTCTGGCTGTATTAATCTGACTCTTCCCGCGCTCTATAAATGTCTTCGAAGCGCCCATGCAACCGTCGCATTCCGCCGAGCCAGCGATCATAGTCATCTGTTTTACGTCTCATGTAAGTTAGCACCTCGGGATGAGGTAATACTAGGAAGCGCTCATCTGCCAGGGTTTCAATCACCGTATCAGTAAGTTGTTCTGGCTCAAGCATTCCGTCGAGTCCAGCTACGCCGCCGTCGCCGCCAGCAGTCATTGCGGTCCGCACGGCTTGCGGACAAAGTACGGATACTTTTATGCCACGATTGCCATAAGTAATTGATAACCACTCTGCGAAGCCAATCGCAGCATGCTTTGTCGTAGCGTAAGGAGCTGACCCTATCTGGTTCAACAAACCTGCAGCAGATGAAGTATTTAATAAATAGCCTTCACCTCTCTCTAACATTCCAGGTAACACGGCCCGTGCTGCATAGACATGAGACATTACATTGATATCCCAGATGGCCTGCCATTTTTCTGTGGATACATCTTCGCAGCCTGGAGTAAATATACCGGCATTAGAACAAAATAAATCGATATGGCCGAATGCAGCCAGAGTCTTTTCGACTAACTCCGAGGCTTCCTCTTCTTTACCAACATCACAAGTAATTCCAAGAGTTTGAGACCGATTACTGATATCACTGACCGTTGCACTTAGCCCTTGACTGTTTATATCTGTTGCAACGATCGCCGATGCCCCTTCCATAGCAAAGCGTTCACATAATGCTTTGCCAATCCCGCTGGCCGCTCCCGTTACTACGATTACCTTATCTTTAACTTGCATAGTTTTTCCCTGTGGGATTTAGACCGATACTGCACTTCCTAATCTTTCGTTAATAATTTTTTCTGCTTCATCTACGATTCGCGTGATCAGCTCTTCGACTGTTGGAATATCATCTATCAATCCGACAACCATTCCTGCAGACCAGATACCCTTATCTAAATCACCGGTGTCGAATAGTTCCCTGCCCTTCACACCAGCAACAAGAGGCTGAATGTCTTCAAACTTTGTTTCACCAGGTTTGCCTTCAATTTCAATTACTTGTTCAGCAATACTGTTTTTAAACACGCGTGCTGTGTTTCGAAGAGTCCTATAAATAAGAGAAGTATCTAGCTCTGAAGCTTCAACCATGGCGTGCTTTACTTTTTCATGAATAGGCGCTTCTTTAGTGACCATGAAACGGGTCCCCATGTTGATTCCATCAGCGCCCATTGCCAATGCAGCAGCAAGTCCACGGCCATCGCCTAAACCACCTGATGCAAGAAATGGAATTTTTAAACGGCGTGCTGCGAGTGGCAACAAGATCATATTAGTCACATCGTCTTCACCTGGATGACCAGCGCATTCGAAGCCATCAACACTGACCATGTCACAGCCAATACGTTCTGCTTTTAACGAATGTCTAATAGATGTGCATTTATGAATAACGGTAATTCCGGCACTTTTAAATAAAGGAAGGAATGGTTCTGGGTTGCGCCCTGCAGTCTCAACGATCTTTACTCCAGAATCTACAATTGCCTGTGCGTACTCTTCGTAAGGTACAGGTTTGATTGTTGGCAAAATAGTGAGATTCACAGCAAACGGCTTATCTGTCATAGCACGACAACGGTCGATCTCTTTGATTAAATCTTCCGGAGTTGGCTGAGTCAGTCCTGTGAGTATTCCCAATCCTCCAGCATTCGAAACTGCAGATGCCAATTCGGCGAAACCCACCCATTGCATTCCTCCTTGGACAACTGGGTGTTCAATCCCTAACATCTCCGTTATTCTAGTTCGCATCCTCTTAACTTCCCTCACTTTAACGATATATAAACTAAATTATTACTAATTCAACAATCACTCCATATTAGTTTACGTGGTCTAATTCGGAGGATCAAAGAATCGATTATTGTTACATTAGCTTAAGATTTGTCACATTT
>JBJLER010000055.1:0-7472 GCA_045565735.1 Pseudohongiellaceae bacterium | reverse complement strand
TAATCGGACCGAAAGATCTCCATAGCCTCATGTATACGGCCACGAACAACAATAGAGTGTGGCCAATAAAAAGATTCGTGCGCGCAAAAATAGACGAGCAAGTTGCGCGGCACGAAAAATACCATGACGTGGATTATGCACTAGAACCGAATATTAAAACTTCCCCAGGTGGACTTAGAGACATCCAAACGATTGCCTGGGTAAGCAAACGCCACTTT
This sequence comes from Pseudohongiellaceae bacterium, assembly GCA_045565735.1. Lineage (GTDB taxonomy): Bacteria > Pseudomonadota > Gammaproteobacteria > Pseudomonadales > Pseudohongiellaceae > UBA9145. The sequence continues at coordinate 7,254 of JBJLER010000055.1, read as the reverse complement.
AGTGCCAGCTCTTTTAAAGACTTGGTCACACTCGGGTTTCTCAGAGAGTCAGAAGAAGCAATGATTAGCAAAGGCCAACAGTTTCTGTGGAAACTTCGCTATGGCTTACATTACTTAGAAGGTCGAAGCGAAGACCGTTTGCTGTTTGATAAGCAACGAGAGCTGGCGCAACTCTTTGAATACAAAGACGACGAGAAGAGTCTTGGTGTAGAAAAGTTAATGAAACAATACTATCGCGCGGTCGCAAATCTGCGGGAACTAAATGATGTGCTTTTGCAACACTTAGACGAAGTTATACTGCGTCAAGGCGAAAGGGAAAAAATAAAGCCCATCAATGAGCGTTTTCAAATTCGCAATGACTATATTGAAGCAGTAGATCCGCAAGTTTTCGAAAACGATCCATCTGCTTTAATCGAAATCTTTGTACTAATGGGAGAAAACCCGCACATCAAAGGCATCCGTGCTTCGACTATTCGCTTATTACGAGATAACCGCCGTTTAATCGATGACTATTACCGTCAAGATATTCGCAACGTCACTTTATTTATCGAATTACTGAGAACACAGAATCATATGACATTGCAACTTAGGCGTATGGCGCGCTACGGAATTCTTGGTCGATACTTACCTGAATTTGGTCAGATTAGCGGACAGATGCAACACGATTTATTTCACATCTATACCGTTGATGCCCATACGCTGCAGGTAGTAGAAAACATGCGCAAGTTTCGCCTGCCGCAGGCAGAAGAAAATTTTCCTGTCGCTGCACATATATACAAAAATTTGCCAAAGGTAGAGCTTTTATTCATTGCTGGTCTCTATCATGACATTGCCAAAGGAAGAGGTGGCGATCATTCCGAACTAGGAAAAGTGGACGCGGTCAATTTCTGCAAAAGACATCGACTCAGCATTTTTGATGCCAGTCTGGTGTCTTGGTTAGTAGATAAGCATTTATTGATGTCTATGACCGCCCAGAGAAAAGACACTAACGACCCAGAAGTAATCAAGGAGTTCGCTGAACAGATGGGCGATAAACTGCATCTTGATTATCTCTATGCCATGACTGTCGCGGATATATGTGCAACCAATCCAGAATTGTGGAATAGCTGGCGTGCAACATTACTCAGGCAGTTGTATCTGAACACGAAACGAGCGTTTCGACTAGGATTGGAAAATCCAATTAATCGAGACGAGCGTATTGCAGACAAGAAAGAAACTTCACAAGCAAAACTTTTGGAAAAAGGTATCACTAAAAGCCAGATTCAAAATGTCTGGGCCCGAGCCGACGATGAATACTTTCTGCGGGAATCTTCCACCAATATCGTCTGGCATACTGAGGGAATCGCTAACTTCGATGATGATGGCCCTTTGATTCTCATCCAGGACATTAGCGAAAGTACCGACAACGAGGGCGCAACTCAGGTATTTATTTACACCACCAACGCGGACTACCTATTTGCTAATTGCACCGCAGCTTTCGAAAAATTAAATCTGAATATTTGCGGTGCGCGCATTTTTACTTCTTCCAATAACCATTGTTTAGACACTTTCACCGTGCTTGAAAGTAGCGGCCGCCCAGTAGGCAATAATTCAAAACGACTCGAAGAAATCAAAAACGCTTTACTCACTCATTTAAATGCAGGCAACACAATTGCAGCACCAACCCTATTCCGCCGCTCACGTAAAGAAAAGTACTTTGCCAAATCCATCGAAGTTACTGTTATTAATATACCGGAGAAAAATTATTCAACTTTAGAAATAAATTGCCCGGATCAACCAGGCATACTGGCATCAGTAGGCAAAATACTAGCGAGCAATAACATCAATCTGAAGGACGCTCGTATCGCTACCCTAGGCGAACGAGTTGAGGATCTGTTTTTTATCACTGACAAAACTGGTCAGCGCATTGAAGAGCAAGCTCTGGTAGAAAAACTTCAGCATGAGATTAAAACTGAATTGGAAGAGCGCTTAGTCGCATAACAAACATAGTAGGAATCTTTGGCCATGATTACCCTGTTCGGGATCAATAACTGTGACACGACCAAAAAAACCAAAAAGTGGCTGGATGATCAGAGGGCAGAGTTTCAATTTCATGACTATAAGAAATTGGGCTGCCCATCAGAGCTAGCGGAAATCTTTCTAGTTCAGTTTGACCTGAAAAGCGTAATTAACACGCGAGGAACTACTTGGAGAAAACTATCCGAGGAGCAAAAAAATAGCCTGAATAGAAGTAACGCTGTTGTCCTCATGGAGGAGCTGCCTTCCATCATTAAGCGCCCGATTCTCGATATCGATGGGCAATGGGTGATAGGATTCGATACCGAAAAACTATCTGCCCTAATTTAATGCAACTTTCTGGAATATTGCCATGAGCGTAACAGGCTTACATAGTCTCGCATTGGGAATTGCGTCGAAAAATAGCAGTGGCGAGATAATTGAAGTTTATTATCCTAAACCGCTTCTAAATCCCTCTGCAGCTTGTGCAGAACAAGTGCTAGCGCAGTGCCGGGACATTAGTGGTAACGGATTTATTGAAACCTCTCCAGAAGCAATGCGATCACTGGCGTCTGCCCTTGCTGACAGCAACGAAGCTGATCAGAGTGAAATTGCGGAGACGCTTGCCGGAAGTGCAAAGACTCAGGTGATAACGGTTCTTAGAGAGAACAGCGCGCCCTCCTCCATTCCAGAAGCTTTTTTGAAACTGCATTTGCTATCTCATCGACTAGCGATACCCCACGAGCTCAACCTCGATGGTATCTTTGGTATATTGAAAAACCTTGCCTGGACCAGTCAAGGTGCAGTGGACCTGGCTGACCTGCCAAAAAGACAACTTCGAGCAAGAGTTGATGGCGAATCATTTGAAGTCTATTCAGTGGATAAATTTCCCAAGATGACTAGTTATGTGGTGCCTGCTAGTGTGCGCATTGCTGATACAGCGCGTATTCGACTCGGCGCTTATATTGGAGAAGGAACCACGGTAATGCATGAAGGGTTTGTTAACTTCAATGCTGGAACCGAAGGCGCAGCAATGATCGAAGGAAGAATTTCGGCGGGAGTCATGGTCGGTGAAAACAGCGACTTGGGCGGCGGATGCAGCACTATGGGAACTCTTTCCGGAGGCGGCACCGAAATTATCAGTGTGGGTGAACATTGTTTGATTGGCGCCAACGCTGGAATTGGATTTCCTTTAGCCGATGGTTGCATTGTAGAAGCAGGTCTCTATGTCACAGCAGGTACCAAAGTAAATTTGCTTGATGACAATGGCAAACTCATCAAAACCGCCAAGGCAAGAGAGATTAGTGAGGTCAAAAACTTGCTATTCCGCCGCAATTCCTTAAGCGGTGCCGTTGAATGTGTACCGATAAAGAATGCCATCAGTCTCAATGAGGAGCTCCACGCTCACAATTAGGAATCCTAATGTCTGCCACGCTGGATTTGGCAAAACAATTAATCGAAAGAGCTTCGATCACTCCTGATGATAAAGATTGCCAACAGATTCTTGCTGAACGCTTAACTGCTGCGGGATTTACCTGTCAGCAATATCCTTTTGGCGAAGTTGCAAATCTTTGGGCAGAGATTGGAGAAAAGGGTCCACTCTTCGTGTTTGCCGGCCATACCGACGTGGTCCCACCTGGACCATCGGAAGAATGGTCTTTCAACCCATTTACGCCCACCGAAGATGGTGGATTTCTGTATGGGCGGGGTGCTGCTGATATGAAATCCAGTCTCGCTGCCATGATTACTGCTACAGAAAGTTTTTTAGCAGATAATTCCCTAAACTTTCGGCTCGGCTTTCTAATTACCAGTGATGAGGAAGGTCAGGCTATAAACGGTACGCGAAAAGTCATTGAAACATTTAATAGTGAAAAGAAAAAAATAGACTACTGCCTGGTTGGTGAACCCAGTAGTACAGAGACTCTTGGAGACACAATTAAGATTGGCCGCAGAGGGTCGTTAAGTTGCAAGTTGAAAGTAATAGGCATCGAAGGTCATGTTGCCTATCCACAATTGGCGTCAAATCCCATACACAATGCACTACCAGCGTTAGCAGAACTAACTGCATGCAAATGGGATAGTGGTAACAATAGCTTTCCCCCCACTAGTTTTCAGATTTCTAATATACATGCGGGTGTAGGTGCAAATAATGTCATCCCTGATGTAATGGAAGTGGATTTTAATCTTCGTTATTCAACAGAACTGGATGCAGAAACAATTAAAGATCAAGTTCAAACAATCCTTGACAAGGATGGAATTGAATACGAAATCAACTGGCATCTATCAGGCGAGCCCTATTTAACAACTGAGACTGAACTAATCGATATAGTCGCCGCGAGCGTTGCTGAAGAGACCGGGGTGACGCCGCAATGTTCCACCGCTGGTGGAACTTCAGACGGTCGCTTCATCTCTCCTGCAGGCTCTCAAGTAGTTGAGTTCGGTCCTTGCAATGTCACTATCCATAAAATCAATGAGCGTATTAAAATTGACGACATAGACAAACTCGCAGCAGTTTACGAATCGGTGCTCAAAAAAATGTTTCAGTTGATTAAATAAACATCAAACCGACTGCTACTGCCTTTAAACGTAATATCTGACTGATTTTCTGTTATATTTGGAGATGACTTCGCACGCTTAACTACTACTCTTTCCTGCGCATATTTTTTTGCAATTTCGAACATTTTCTCACCTTGGCAATCGCTTCCAATTAAGTTTTGCACGTATGCCATACCCTTCTTGACCTGGGCAGTCTTAGATTTGGGCGGGAACATGGGATCTAGATAAACTACCTCAACCTTTCCCCTGCTCGCATTCGTATCTAGAAAATTTTCATTGCGAATCTTCAGTCGAGAAATCAGTTCCTGCTCCTGTCTACCTAATTGCTTGTAACGTTCGAATCCATCACTGAGTAAGGCATACACAATTGGATTAACTTCCAGCGCTTGCACACAACAACCCGCTGCTGTTAACAAAAAGCTGTCAGTTCCTAGGCCAGCAGTTGCATCAAGCACCGATGGGCGATTAGCTTTTCGTACGCCACAGGCTTTTAAAAGATTTTGGTTTAGCAGTGCATCAGCAATTCGCTTGTGAAGCTTACTAAATTCAACACGTAAAGGACCCGGAGCAGGTTTGGTAGTAGCTTGCAAGGCTAATCCATTCTCATCAATGAAGAGATAAAAATCGATGACTTCCCCATCAATTTGTTGATGCTGGCAAAGGTCGAGTTTTAATATTTGTGCAAGGCTATTTTCGACTGAAGTTGGCTCAGAATCACTGTAGGCGATAACGATTCGTGGCCAATTCATAGGACGACAGTTAGCATCAGAATCAGAGACGCGAGTCCGATTCTATAAATTACAAATGGCAGAAAACCCACACGATCAATTAACTGCATAAAATAGTGAATGCATATGAATGCTAAGCCTCCCGCAATTACCATGCCGTAGGCGATTGGAAATAATTGTTCAGTGACGGAACCACTATTGATAAGATCTACTCCCCGCAAGATAAAACTTCCGAAAATTATTGGAATTGCAAGAAGAAAAGATATCTTTGCCGAAGCTTGTCGTGAGAGTTGACAAAACAATGCTGCTGTCATTGTAATTCCCGACCTAGAGGTCCCGGGAATCAAAGCTAGCGCCTGTGCCAAACCAATAATTAGACCATGTTTCCAAGTCAGATCCTGAATAGAGTTTGAGCGCTTCCCTACTCTGTCGGAATACCATAATAGAACGGCGAAAAGAGCTGACATAAGTGCCAGTATTAAGCCAGACCTGGCATAACTTTCAACAAAATCGTTACCAATATATCCAGCAAAAGCACCTGGGATTGTAGCGATGATTATTATCCAAGCTAATTTACTATCTGCAGTAACTTCACCTTTAGTTATCTGCTTTAGCCAGGCGTGAATGAGAGCGATTACATCTCCGCGAAAGTAAAACAAAACTGCAAACAAGGTGCCCAGATGCACAGTTACATCAAAGGTTAGACCCTGGTCAGGCCAATCTAATAATAGTGATGGTAAGATTAAATGGGCGGAAGAAGAAATCGGGAGGAATTCAGTTATGCCCTGTATTAATGCCAATATAGTTATCTGAAGAAGACTGAGTTCCATAACGATCCGATTATGAGTGATAGTCCAGCTGTTCTTTCACGTAGTTAGGTAGTAGATCTTCTGCTACCAGGATTTCCCCTTTTTCGAGTTTTTGCAGAGCGCTTCCACAAAGATCATCCATAGTCACCTCGAGCCCTTCTATACAATCCTTTAATCTAATATCTAGCAGAGTTTCGAGCTGCTCTCGATGTTGCCAACCAGCCCCTACCCCTATCCTTTCTTCTAAAGTGAATGTGGGTAAGTTTTTATTTCCTGTATTTAACCCTAAAACACGCTCACGATCCTGCAGCACAACAGTGTCTTTATTTCTGTTGTAAGCGGCAAAATAAACCTCTTGTTCTCTGGCAGGCAAACAAACAAGGAAATAATCGGCAGAGAGCTTATTCCTAGCACTATAAGCCAACAATTCTAAGGACGAGATGCCGATTAACGGTGTATTATTCGCCATGCTCAATCCCTGGGCCGCACCAATACCGATTCTAAGTCCCGTAAACGACCCAGGCCCAGTTGCAGTCGCTATCGCATCCAATTGAGAAATTGTTAACGCGGCTTCATCAAGTGCTCGTTGAACTAATGGCAGTAATTGTTGTGCTGCTTGGCGCGGTTTTTCGGTTTGATAGTGAGTGAGTTGCCCATCTATCCAGAGAGACACCTTGGTAGTGTAAGTTGAACTATCTAGTGCGAGAAGCTTCGGCATTAGTTGATAGCAAATAAATAAATCAGGTATGAAAAATCCCCCTTGACTTAGTCAAAGGGGATTTTTTGAGGCGACGAGTTCGCGTCTACCATCTGGAAACTCACAGAACTGCTGGTAGATTCTATAGCTAAGACGACTCGGGTCCAGCTTAGTTTAAGGCTTAACGCTTCCTACGTGTTGCCTTTTTCTTTCTAGCTGGAGCTTTCCTTTTCTTAGCCGCTTTGCGTTTTGCTGGCTTACGTTTGGCTTTTTTCTTGGCCGCTTTACGCTTTGCTGGCTTACGTTTGGCTTTTTTCTTGGCCGCTTTACGCTTTGCTGGCTTACGCTTAGCTTTCTTTTTAGCTGCCTTACGTTTCGCTGGCTTACGCTTAGCTTTCTTTTTAGCTGCCTTACGTTTCGCTGGCTTACGCTTAGCTACTTTCTTTTTGGCCTTTTTCTTGGCCGCTTT
>JBJLER010000054.1:0-7536 GCA_045565735.1 Pseudohongiellaceae bacterium | reverse complement strand
AATTTATTGGTGGAGCCATGCGGGATCGAACCGCAGACCTTCTGGATGCAAACCAGACGCTCTCCCAGCTGAGCTATGGCCCCAGCGTGAAAAGCCAGAGGCTTTTCATACAACCGAACCTTCCAAAGCCGGCGTATTATACGCCCATACAGTCTTCAGGCAAGGTATTTGAGAAGCTTAAGAATGCACAGAACCAGTTTCAAGCTACAGACCTCTTTTTACTAACCAAATTTCGCAGGAAGCGATAACCAAGTAAGACAAAAGTGATGGATCCGTAGAGCACTGCTTCGGTCACATCGGTACGCAATATCCACAATAAATGAATCACTCCGAGTATGGCAGCGATATAAACCGAGCGATGTAATCGTTTCCAATTCTTGCCCATTTTCCGAACCATCGCCTTCGGCGAAGTGATACCAAGCACAACTAGAATGAGGAAGGCAGTAAAGCCGACAGTAATGTAAGGCCGCTCAACAATCTCTTCTGCAATAGCAAACCAACGAAATCCTAAAATTAAACTCATCCACACCAACAAATGAACTGTTGCATAGAACAGCGCAAACAGTCCCAACATACGACGATGGCGAATGAACTCAGATTGACCGGTTAGTGTTCGTAGTGGCGTTAGAGTTAATGTGATTAGCAAAAACCGCAGAGTCCACTCTCCTGTTTCGATAGAGAGCTCTTGCGCTGGGTCCGGACCGAGATTATCTGTTAAGGCTCGAACTAATAAGAGCACGAAGGGAACTAGAGCCAGCAGAAAAACTGCTGGCTTTACAAATTTACGCATAAAAATTAATTAAGTTAAGGTAAAACTTCCTAGTAATATCGCGCCAGATCCATATCGTCATACATATGAGCAACGTGCTCCCCGTAACCGTTAAACAAGCGTGTCTCAATTACGCGACGGCTGAATAAAGTTTGCGGTAATCGTCGCTCCATATCCTGACGCCATCGAGGATGATGTACTTGAGGATTAACGTTAGCATAGAAACCATACTCATTGGGCTGCAAGTCTTCCCAGGTTGTATTCGGTTGTGTCTCACGAAAATTGATTTTCACGATGGACTTAATACTCTTAAAGCCGTATTTCCACGGCACTATTAAGCGCCAAGGCGCACCGTTCTGCACAGGTAAATAGGAGCCGTATAAACCAACTGCCATAAACGTTAATGGATTAGTTGCTTCGTCTATGCGCAAACCTTCACGGTAAGGCCAGCGCACAATCGCAAAGCGCGAATTTATTCCAGGCATTGTTTCAGTGTCAACGATTGTTTCGAATTCTACAAACTTCGCATTGGATGTTGGTTCGAACCGCTTTATAAGATCGGCTAAAGGAAATCCAATCCACGGAATTACCATGGACCAAGCCTCTACGCAGCGCAGTCTATAAATACGCTCTTCTATATCGTGCGGCTTAATAATGTCTTCTAAGTGGTAGGTTCCAGGTTTTTCAACTTCACCAGTAATTTCAACTGACCAGGGATCAGTTTTGAATTCACCAGAACGGGTAGCAGGATCAGATTTATCCATACCAAATTCATAAAAATTATTATAGATAGTGACATCTTCATAAGGCGTGAGTGTTTCACCAGTAAAATAGGGTTCACTATCAGGAGCTGGTTTAATGCTTTGAAATTTCTCGGCCCACCATGCTGCTGGAGGAGATCTCCGCATTGCAGCAGGCGCACGTGCTTTTAAAGCCTCTCCGTTCTGAGCATTGGCAATTGAAGGAAGTGCGCCTGCTGCGCCGAGTAATGCTTTACCGCCATCGAACATAAAATCACGTCGGTTCTTGTAAACACCTTCAGGAGTGATCTCTGAAGGTTTAATGTCTGATGGTCTTTTGATTAACATGGTATTTACCTGTTGTTTGGTTTTCCTGTCTCCATAAAAGATAAGACAGGTTTGAATTAATTATCTACTCTTGTCTTCTATTGCATTAATAAATTAATGCAATTTATTTTTTCTATAGTTGAAAATAATTGAAGCTATCCGGCCGCCTCAGATTCTTCCTGTTCTTTCTGATCTGTGCTTTCTTCTTTCTTAGCGCTTTTAAAACGGGTTCTGTATAGCCAACTCGCAGGACCAGAAGTCGCATAGATTACGCACGTCAATACAAGAACTTCATGGGGGCTCTGAGCAATTAGCACTAATAATACTATTGTAAAGACAAATACCATATAAGGTACGGTGCCTTTGAAATTCAACTCTTTAAAACTGAAATACTTGTAATTCGAGATCATTAGAAGACCAGTAAAAATAGTGAGAATAGCGCATAAATAAGCTACTAGAGGCGTAATCTCGACACCGTAACGAAAGCCAACCCAAGGCACACCAGCAACTAGACCAGCTGCCATGGGGCTCTGCAATCCCAGGAAGAATCTTTTATCTACAGTTCCCAATTGCACGTTGTAGCGAGCAAGTCTTAATGCAGCACATGACATATAAATGAAGCTTGCCGCCCAACCCACTTGACCTAGCGGTGCAAATCCCCAGCTGAACATAATGAGAGCTGGCGCTACTCCAAAAGAAACCATATCAGAAAGGCTATCTAACTCTGCGCCAAATGCTGATTGTGTTCCTGTGAGCCTGGCGATTCTACCATCCAGCCCATCGCAAACAGCTGCAACCAATATGGCCCAACCTGCCTCATTAAAATTACCAGACATCCCGGCTATTACAGCGTAAAAGCCAGCAAACAGTGCCGCCAAAGTGAATAAATTAGGCAATAGATACACACCGCGGCGGCGCACCTTCTTGCCGCCTTCGGATACTATCTCCTCATGCTCATCAATCGGCAGAATACTTTCAGACTCTGTATCTTGGTCTTCGTTGCTCACGGAATCCTTATATGCTCAAATTCAACGGTTCTAGGATTATACAGGCCAAAGCATAGGCCTGAGACACTATTTTTAACATTTTACCCAACTTTAGAGATGCTATATGATCGCGCCTCTTTAAAAAAACCTGGCTTTCCGGAGAGAAAGCTGACCATAAAATACGGAGCAAATCCATGAATTACTTTAATACGCTGCCCCTTCGGCTTCAGCTGGAACAATTGGGCAAATGTCGCTTTATGGACCAATCGGAGTTCAGCGATGGCGTTAATAAATTAGTCGGCCAGAAAGTCGTGATCGTTGGTTGCGGTGCACAAGGTCTGAACCAAGGATTGAACATCCGAGATAGCAGTCTCGATGTTTCCTTCGCTTTGCGCGAAGCCGCAATTAGCGAACAACGCGCTTCATGGAAAAACGCAACTGAGAATGGATTTGCTGTAGGCACTTATGAGGATCTTATTCCTGCTGCCGACCTGGTACTAAATCTGACTCCAGATAAACAACACACCTCTGTCGTAGAACAAATAATGCCACTCATGAAGAATGGTGCGTGTCTCGCGTACTCCCACGGATTTAACATTGTCGAGGAAGGAATGCAGATTCGTGATGATTTAACGATAGTCATGGTGGCTCCTAAGTGTCCGGGTACAGAAGTGCGTGAAGAGTATAAACGCGGATTTGGTGTCCCTACCTTAATCGCAGTGCACGCAGAAAATGATCCTAATGGCGATGGAATGGATATAGCCAAAGCATACGCTGCTGCAACTGGTGGTCATCGAGCCGGTGTATTGGAATCATCTTTCATTGCAGAAGTGAAATCAGACTTAATGGGAGAGCAAACGATTCTCTGCGGAATGTTACAAACTGGTTCTCTGCTTTGCTTCGATAAAATGATCGAAAAAGGAATCCACGAAGGTTACGCGTCAAAATTTGTGCAACATGGTTGGGAAACTGTTGCTGAAGGCTTAAAGCAAGGCGGTATTACTAACATGATGGATCGCCTCTCCAATCCAGCAAAAATAGTTGCAACAGAATTGGCAGACGAACTAAAAGAACTTATGGCACCGCTCTATCAAAAGCACATGGATGACATTATTACCGGCAATTTTTCCAGAGGGATGATGGAAGACTGGGCCGATGATGATAAGAAGCTTCTAACCTGGCGCGAAGCGACAGCGGAAACTGCCTTCGAGAAATCAACAGCGGGAGATGTAGAAATCAGCGAACAGGAGTATTACGACAATGGCATTCTAATGATTGCCATGATCAAGGCAGGAGTTGAATTAGCATTTGAGACCATGACCGATAGCGGCATTATCGAGGAATCTGCCTACTATGAATCACTGCATGAAGTTCCATTGATTGCCAACTTGATTGGCAGAAAGAAACTTTATGAAATGAATAAGGTGATTTCCGATACTGCGGAATATGGTTGCTACTTGTTCTCCCATGAATGTGTATCTTTGCTTGCCGACTTCATGAAGAAAATCGATACAGACACCATAGGAAAAGGATTGGAGTTATCAGACTCAGGCGTGGACAACGTGGAATTAATTGCCGTTAACGATAAGATACGGGCGCACCCGATCGAAGTTGTTGGAAAGGAACTAAGAAAACATATGACTGCCATGAAAAAAGCAATCTAGTGTAATTTAAATAACTAGAGAAATGCTCTGAGTGAGAACAGGGGTATGCGGCTTTAAGGAAACCAATACGAGGAGCCTTCAATTCAGCAGAAAAACCTAGCTTCTGCGTCAGTGAATTGAAGACGATTGAGAAAAAGTTCACGTCGAACTTTTTCTAAGAAATCAGAGTGCTAATGTTTTTTCGCCACGAGAAATTCCGGAAACCCCGGTTCTGGCAACTTCCAGCACCACATTGTCACCAAGGGCCGCGATAAATGCATCGAGTTTGTCACCGGTCCCGGTGAGCTGAATGGTGAAAACGTTTGCGGTTAAATCTACAACTGAACCGCGAAAAATATCGACACTGCGTTTTACTTCCGCCCGTTGAGCACCAACCGCTTTGACTTTTATAAGCATTAATTCCCGCTCAATGTGTGCACCCTCGGTTAAATCGACTAGCTTCACGACATCGATGATCTTGTTTAGATGCTTGGTAATCTGTTCAATACGCGCATCGTCTCCGCTCGTTGTTAGAGTGAGGCGAGACAAAGATTGATCTTCCGTCGGTGCTACCGTTAAGGAATCGATGTTGTAATTTCTCTGAGAGAAAAGACCAACAACTCGGGAGAGAGCGCCTGGTTCATTCTCCATTAATACTGAAATTATATGTCTCATCTCAGGTCCTCTCTGACTTGCTAAGAACCATGTCCTTCATAGCTCCGCCCTTGATCGCCATCGGATAAACGTGTTCGTTCGGATCCACTAAGACATCGACAAACACTAGCTTGTCTTTAAATGCAAAGGCTTCTTCCAACTTCGGATAGAGTTCTCCCGCTTTCTCAATCTTTATGCCAACGTGACCATAGGCTTCAGCAAGTTTTGAGAAATCAGGCAACGATTCAGCGTAAGTACTATGAGAATGTCGCCCGCCATATTGCATGTCTTGCCACTGTTTAACCATGCCGAGAGCCTGGTTATTCAAACAGATGATCTTAATTGGTAGCTGATACTGCATACAGGTGGCAAATTCTTGCTGGTTCATCAGGAAAGATCCTTCGCCAGTTATACAGACTGAAATTGCATCGGGATAAGCAAACTGCACACCCATGGCAGCCGGAAAGCCGAAACCCATAGTTCCTAATCCTCCCGAATTTATCCAACGGCGAGGCTTATCGAAGCCGTAGTACTGCGCGGCAAACATTTGATGCTGGCCAACATCGGACGAAACGTATGCCTCTCCTTTGGTGATCTCGAAAACTGCCTTTACAGCGTCCTGTGGCATGATGATGCCTTCAGCAGATGGCCTGACCTTTAAGCAATCTTTTTCACGCCACTGATCGATTTGATTCCACCAGACTTCTAGCGCCTGTTTATCAACCTTCTTATCAGACTTATCGATTTGGTCCATCATCTCTTCTAAAACAGGAACCACTGATCCAACGATTGGCACATCTGCAGTTACAGTTTTAGAAATTGCTGCAGGATCAATGTCCACATGCAAGATAGTTGCATCAGGACAAAACTTCGATGTGTCTGAATTCGTCACCCGATCATCAAAGCGAGCACCTATACCTAATAAAACATCGCAATAATGCATGGCCATATTCGCTTCGTAGGTTCCATGCATGCCCAGCATGCCGAGGAATTGTTTGTCAGATGCAGGGTATGCGCCAAGCCCCATCAGCGTGTTAGTAATAGGGAAACCGAGTTTACGGGTAAGCTCAATTAGTTGTCCGGAGCCGCTCCCTTGAATAACTCCGCCGCCGGTATAAATCATTGGTCTCTTGGCAGTAAGCAACGCATCGACAGCTTTCTTGATTTGACCGGAATGCCCTTTTGCCGGAACGGCATAAGATCGTAGTTTTATATCTTCAGGATATTCATAAGGCTGCTTAACTTTTGGATCAGTTACGTCTTTAGGAATATCGATTACAACCGGGCCAGGTCTCCCAGTTGCAGCAATATGAAACGCTTTTTTAACAATATGCGGAATATCTTGTGCTTCCCGCACCATAAAGCTGTGCTTTACTACTGGACGAGAAATACCAACCATGTCGGTTTCTTGGAAACCGTCGGTACCTATCATTTTGCTATCGACTTGCCCAGAGATAACGATCATTGGAATCGAATCCATGTAAGCAGTAGCGATGCCTGTAACCGCATTAGTTGCACCAGGACCAGAAGTGACTAGCACCACACCTGGCTTACCGCTTGATCGTGCATAACCATCGGCCGCATGGGTTGCAGCCTGCTCATGGCGCACGAGGATATGTTCTACTTTATCCTGATGAAAAATCGCATCATAGATATGAAGAACGGCTCCACCAGGATAGCCAAATATGATTTCGACACCTTCATCGTGCAGTGCACGAATGAGCATCTCACCACCAGATAGTTGGTCCACTTTTCTTGCCTCTCTTTCCTTTCACATCCCTTTCAATTCAATTCAGTTTGGTCTGAATCCAAACAACCAATAACAGCATAGACCATGACAGCCTGCTGCAATTCCAATACATAGTTAGTTAGTTTCGACACCCGCATCCCACCCCGCATCCAAACGGTCTGGCATTGCTTCATGTCGGCCTCGTACGCGATAACGTGATAGAAGCCTTAGGTGGAGTTGTCGGTCACCTAGACAGCAGTCTGCAGGAAAGCCAGGTTGCGGCGAATTCAGACTGCAGCAGGAAAATTTGGGGTACACCAAATCCTCCTGCACTCAAGCAGACGGATTCTCCCAGTTATTTGAGGAAAGTCAAGCGTTTATGGAGGCTTTGGGCGATATCCGAGGGTCAGGCCACTGCCTGAGGCTCATCTAGAATCACCTTGCCAAATAGCAGCTCATTCGCAGAATTAAGCTCCACAGCGATTCGATCCCCGGGAACGTACTCACCTTTGAGGACTTCCTGTGCTAGTGGATTCTCAATCCAGTTCTGGATGGCCCGCTTCAACGGTCTAGCCCCATACACAGGGTCATACCCAATCTTAGAAATGTGATCCAGCACTTCCTTGGTCACCTGAATGCCGAGCTCACTGTCAACTAGGCGTTGATTTAAACGTGTAATTTGGATTTC
>JBJLER010000053.1:0-7605 GCA_045565735.1 Pseudohongiellaceae bacterium | reverse complement strand
GAATTTTGTGAAGACATTCCTGATATAACTAATTCAGTTTTTGTCATGGAATATTTGCACGATTTACTTTATGAAATGAACATCGATTTTCGTATAGTCAGGGATATTAATAACGCAGGCCAGTATGCGGACTGGCAAGATATTCAGGCAATCGACGATCTGGAAGCTGCAACAGTTTACTACCAACAGCCTTCAATTGAGTCCGGTGGTTACTACCGCGCAAGTTATGCCTTTGAAGAGCCAGGGACTTATATTGGAGTTGTAACTGCATCCCACCCATCGGAAGATCGTGACTACAACGCAGTGTTTTATTTTCAAGTAGGAGGCAGAGACTGGGGAAGCATTCCTCTTTTTGTCGCCATATTGTTACTTGCCCAAGGCAGTTATTGGTACTCCAGTGGTGGTTATGCGAAGTACAAAGAAAAGCGAAGTGAATCTGGTTTAAGCGCATAGTTAAAATCTTTCTTCCAATTCTTGATCGTCCTGTAATAAATTGCTAAGACTTTTAGCGATATTTCTTTTGAAACTAATTGTAAGTTTCAGTGATTGTCGATTGCGCACATAAATTTTATGTATAGAATTTGAGCCATGATTGCAATCACAGGTTGTTGTGCATGAATGCCAAGATTCTGCGATTAAACAAAGCTGGTATTCCGGTAAGCTGGCTTACCCGGGAAGAGACTGCGACGCTCATGGTTAAGGACCTCGTCATCTGGTCCCTGGGTGATACTGTTATGGAGATTCGCGGTGGTTACAATCGTATGGGTGTTCAGTCCGTACTTAAACTCCCCAGCATCGTTGCCTGCGATGGTAAAGTTCACAAAGAAAACTTCGACCCTCCATTGGAAAACAAATTTCTGTTTAGAAGAGATAAAAACATCTGTCTTTATTGTGGTGGGCAATTCAGTGTCTATGATTTGTCTAGGGATCATGTGTTGCCACTTTCTAGAGGCGGCAGAGATGCATGGACTAATGTAGTGACTTCATGTCGGCGTTGTAATAATCGCAAAGCGGATCGGAGCCCAGAAGAATCAAATATGGAGTTACTGGCGATTCCGTTTGTGCCGAATCAATATGAGTTTCTTTATCTATCGAATCACAATGTGTTGGCGGACCAGATGGAATTTCTGAGTGCGCGTTTTTCTCGACACATCAAACTTTCTTAGATTTTCTAAATCGCCGGAGTATTGGTAATTAATATGCACGTTGTGTGCTAGCATGCATTCCCGCTTTGGCTGAGCATTATCTGTTTTATGAGCGAAAGTAATCAACATCACATTCGTGGATTCTTCTTATCTCTTATAACAGCGGCGCTATGGGGAATGTTGCCTGTTGCGCTCAAAGAATTGCTGGCAGGAATGGATGCCTGGACAATTGTTTGGTATCGCTTTTTAGTTGCGGCAATTGTCTTGTTTGGTTGGTTGTTTGTGCGTAAAGAGCTTCCAAATCTAATGTCGGCCAGTAGCCATACTCGTTGGTTTTTATTTTTTGCAGCAGCAGGGTTATGTATTAACTATTTCACCTTCGCGGATTCCCTTAACTATGTGAACGGTGAAACAAGTGAAGCGGTAATTCAACTTACTACCTTATTTCTTATTCTAGGCGGTGTGATTTTCTATAAGGAGCCTTTTGTTGGCATTCAGAAAATAGGAACCTTGCTTATTATTGTAGGGCTATTGTTGTTCTTCCATGATCGAATGGCAGAGTTTACTAGTTTCGAAAATAGTCAGACTGTTGGTGTATTTATCGTTGTGATTTCGGCTTTTGCCTGGACAATTTATGCGCTATTACAAAAGCAGTTGTTGGGATCTTTTTCTTCGCCGCAAATTCTCCTTCTTATATATTTATTTTCTGCATTGGTGCTAGCGCCATTTGTAGTTCCTTCTACTCTGTTCGCATTAACCCGGATCGAACTACTATTATTACTGTTTTGTTGTGTAAACACCCTTGTTGCCTATGGCTGTTTTGCTGAAGCACTGAAACTTTGGGATGCTTCTAAGGTGAGTGCGGTACTGGCATTGGCACCGTTGTTCACAATCGGAACATTGAAAATTATTGTCTACTTCAATCCTGGCTATGCTTTTTCCGATCGACTCACTTGGATTTCCATCGCTGGCGCCTTGTTGCTGGTAGTAGGGTCTATACTCACAGCCTTGATGCCGGCACTAACTCAGAAGAGCAAGGCGACCTCGCGCGATTCCGGGGTCACAGCGAATTAGAGCTACTGTAAGTCCATTGACTAACGGGTGGAAATAGGGAAGACTCGCCTCCTTTTTCTTCAACAACAAGACTTGCGCTGAGGTCTAAGTACTTTCCAGGCATATAAAAGAGTATAACGGACGAATATCGCTATGTTTAATCTCAAAATTCAATCCGCGACGCTAACCTTAATCTGGCTATTAGCCAGCCCAATTTCCCTAGCAGAAGTAACTCGTATTGAAGTTACTGGCGAGCGGACCTTGTCCGATAATGCAGTGGATTTTTCTTACAAAGTTCTAACCGGGGTCGTACATTTTACTCTTGACCCATCAGACGTTTCGAATTCTGCTATTACTGATATACGGTTTGCGCCTACAAATAATAATGGCCTCGTTGAATATTCGACAGATTTTAAACTTGTAGTGCCGGATGACTCTATTGCCAATAGTGGTTTGCTGTACATGGTGAATAATCGTGGTCGTGGTGCAACACCTCCGGAAAACTCACTACAGAATCCATTGGCTGGTTTGGGTTACACTTATTTGTTGACTGGCTGGATTAATGAAATAACCGAGCGTCCAGGAATTATTCGTTTGCATGCACCAATCGTCGGTGGCGCGAGTAATCCTATTACTGGTGACGTTCGCTATGAAGTAAGTGTTAGTTTTCCAGCGAATGACGTGAACATTGCCGGTGGTGGTCATCTTGCTTATGAGCCCACCGACGTGGGACTTGACAATGCAATTTTGAGTGAGCGTCTTTACTTAACTGATCCGCATGTGCCAATCGAAAGATCACAATTCGATCTCGATGTCAGTGATTCTACAAACAGCAATCAGAAAGAAATTATTCTCAGTATTGATGGTGGTTTTAAACCTGGCTACATCTATGAGTTAATTTATCAAGCTAGGAATCCAGTGCTTGCTGGTGCGGGCATGTCGGCCATTCGTGATTTGGTATCACTGATTCGTTATGGCGGCGAGGGCAGTGATCAACTCAATCAATTAGATCTACCGGAAATCGAACATACGGTTGCTTATGGTTCCTCACAAAGTGGTCGTTTGCTACGCCAGTATATATATGATGGATTTAATGCTGACCTTGAAGACCGACGAGTTTTCGATGGAGTTGTGCCTCTTATAGCTGGCGGAGGTAGGGGCATGTTTAACAATCGCTTTGCTATGCCAACTAGAACTAATGGCCAGCATTCCAATTATCTTTTCCCTAACGATTTGTTTCCATTCACTTATGGTGATAGCACTGATCCGTTTACTGATGTCACCGATGGAATTCTAAAGAAGGCAAGAGCAACCAATACCGAACCTAAAGTTATGCATATACAAACATCCAACGAGTATTGGATTAGAGCCGGATCTTTGCCCCATACCAATCCCGAAGGTACTGCCGATGCGCCTTTACCTGACGGAGTGCGTTTCTACACTATTGGTGGCTCACAACATGGATCCGGCAATGGTATTCCGCGACCCGCAACGTCAGGTCAGTTGCCTACAAACCCTGGTATGTGGAATCCGATTGGCATGTCATTGGTTGTGGCAATGTACGAATGGGTCGCAGAGGGAAGGGAACCGCCGGCTTCTCGTTATCCTCGCATTGATAATGGTTCCTTAGTTGTTTCTCACGTTGATGGCAGAATAAATCGCGCAGCCTGGAATCGTTTGAATGGAATCTCCCACCCATCTGAGATTTATCGTCCGAGTCACAACGACTATGGTAGCCGATGGGTTGAAGAAAGAATTATTCATGAACATCCGACTTCATCTAATCATTTTTACAATCCCCTAGTGCCTGCAGTTGACGCAGACAACAATGATTTAGTCCATAGCACCATCTTGCCACCGGCAACAGCAGTTCCACTTGCGACTTTTACTTCTTGGAATATGCGTGCCCCTGAAACCGGAGCAGAAAGATCGTTAGTGCGTTTGGCAGGCGGCTACATTCCTTATGCGAAAGACACAGTGACTGCGCTTGCTAACAGAGATCAACGCAATTCAGTTGCTGGTCTGTATCGCAGTTATGATGACTACTTGCAGAAGTACGAAGCAGCAACAGACCAGTTAATCTCAGATGGCTACCTTCTAACTGGTTTCAAAGATGCCTATATGAATATCGCGCGAGTGATGAAAAACGTATTTGAGTAATAAGCTTGCTTTTAAAAAAGGGGAGCAATAGCTCCCCTTTTTTACTTAGGAATTTTGATTTCGTATTGAAGGTAGGCTTTAAAGAAGGGCTGCAGCGCTTGAAATCTCTGGATGTGCGCTATATTTAGTACTTCCGTGAGCCTGGTTCAATTGGGAGGCTTATGCGGAACCCTCTGCAAGCTTTATAAGTCACCTGTGGCCAGATTTGGAGAGCTCTCGAAAATGTTAATCATCCCCGGGGAAATCTAATTCTACCGGTGCGAGTCTGGGTAACTCGCAGCTATGTGGCGCTGGATCATAGCTGACATCGCTTGGGTCGTGACCACCTTTCAGATTAAGGAAAGAGACTTCAGCGTCCAAACCGAGACAGATGATGTTTTCACCGGAGTGTCCTTCTCTTACTAAGCCACCCCAAACTACGTTAGGCGTATTAATCTGAGCTTCTTCGTACCAGGCCATTAACAATCGATGCCGTGGTGATGTGCCGCCGCCGCGGTATGTATTATCGTGAATAAAAATCTGTTCTGGATAAGGATCGTAATTAGGATCACTAATAGTGCGGCCGCCCAGAGTAAAACTGTAAACCATGATGTTCACATTACCATTATCCCAGAATTCATTTTCGTAAACTTCGATATTGTCGTTTGCTAACACAAGAAGACCTGTCCCTGGAGGTACATTACCTACAATAGCTCCTTCAGGTGCAAAGTTTTCGGTATTGTTACGATAGATCTGATTATTGAAAACACGAGTGGCTTGACCACCTTGTACTTCAAGATTTGGTAAATCGAAAACTAAAACACCACCGGTATTATTTGTTGCCACGTTGTCATATACATCAGCGTATGTTGAGTTTTCAATTTCTATCCCGGCAACGTTATATTCAGCACGAGAGTTACGCACAACGATTTGTGTTGATTGACCAACATAAATGCCTGCATCTGCTGCGCCAATTGCAACGGAACCATCTATTAAAATATTGCGTGATTGGACCGGATATATTCCGTATGCGCCGTTCCCGGAATCGGGACCGTTAGTCCACTCGGTTCGCACTCGACGAATAGTTACATTAGTACTTTCATTAACTTTTAATGCATCACCGACAGTGTCTTCAATTGCAAGATCTTCAATCACGAAGTCATCTGCTGTGACTAGCAGTCCTTCGGCACCTTGAGCCTGACGTGCAAAGGATAGAATTGATTCATTCATACCAGCGCCACGAATCGTCACGCCAGGAACAGTCAAGGATAGGCTTCGAGTGAAATTGTGGGTGCCTGCTGGTACTTCAATTACATCGCCAGGTTGCGCTTCAATTAATTGAATCTGAAATGATTCTTCGAAACTCAATTCAGGTGCGGGCGCAGGCATTTCTGAATCACCACAGCTTGCCAGTAGTCCAGCGCCAACTAATGGAATGAATAATTTGATGATTATTTTCATTGTATTTCTCACTCTTGAAGGCACAGCTTGCCCTTTAACAATATGCCTATGATGACACGAATAACACGAAATCGGCATCCCCGAGCATGGAAAAATCTCATGCCAGAAAGCTTAATTGGACACCACCTCGAACATCCAGGTATCGCCATTGGCAACGGTTTCTGCTCTGGTAAATGAATCATTTCCAGTTACTCCGGCTACAGCGAAATACTTACGGAAAAGTTCTGAAAGTACAGGTACTACCTCAGGGCCTTCCATGATCCTTTCTAGTCGCTGCTCATATAGATTGCCATCGATACGCAGAATGATGCGATCATCATCTTCTAGGTAATGGGGCCATTGCTTCCAGATAGCGCCAGGAGCTGAATTCATATAGCCACTAACAATGAATAAACGGCCCTCATGTACTGCCAACCAAACTGTTCGAGAGCGAGGTGGATCCATGGTTTGAAACTCGATCAAGTCTCTATCGGTTAGATATGTCCAATCAGTCGGAGCGGCGGCGGGTGTGCCCGTGCTAAATGGGCCGCCGGTAAATATCTCTATTGGTCCATCGGTGAAGCGCATGCCAACTAAGAACACACCTATCGCCAGCACCAGTGTTCCAAAGACAATGCCAAACCACTTAAAGAATTTCTTCATGTGTAATCCTCCGTCTGAAAATTAGAATTTACTCGTTCTTACTGCTAATGGATAGAATCTGTTAAGTCTTTTTAGATTTCGTTAAAGTGTTTCTAATGAAATTGGAGAGGGATTGTCGATGAAAATATTCCGCTGGATATTGGGATCAGTAGTTGGCCTCGTCGTTTTGGTGTTTGTCTTACAGCTTGTCGCTTCTGAACGAGTAGAAGTCGTAGAGCTACATACATTAGATGAGCAAGGAGAGGAAGTAATTACTCGATTATGGGTAGTAGACGATTCTGGATATCAGTATTTGCGGGTTGGCGAAGGTGGTTCCGGGTGGTTTAGCCGTATCCAAGCAAACGGGGAATTTGAAGTAACCCGCAATGATCGCCGTTACAAATACACCGCGGTATTGCGTGAAGAAGAAAGCGAAAGGATTAATGAGTTGATGCGGGACAAATACGGATGGGGAGATTCACTAATAGAAATCCTTGTGGGGGGACGTGAAGCCTCGATTCCAATTGAATTGCAGTTAGCGAACTAAGCCCCCTTGGAAACAACTAGTGTTCTATTGTCACCCAGGTTTATTGTGAATTGCACCTGAATTATAAAGACAGCATTTCAAATTTTGTTATTATCTAGACGATTGAGAACAACATTTGGAGACAATAATGAAAAAAGGATTAATTGTTGTATTTGCGATGTTTGCTATTTCATCGTCATTCGCAGGGCCAAAGCTCTATATCTTTGACTGTGGGCATTTGTCATTTCCCGATGTCGGTAATTTTGGAATTACTAATGAGGAAACTGACGTTAGAGAATTGTTTGTTCCTTGTTATCTCATCGATCATCCCGACGGGAAGATGATTTGGGATGCGGGCCTACCATTGGACGTGGTTGGACCGCGCCAGAATGGAGCAACTAGCTGGTATGAAGAATCGATAATCGATCAGTTAGCAGCAATCGGTGTAAACTCAAGAGACATAGATTACACTGCCTACTCTCATTTTCACTATGATCACGTTGGTGCCGCTAACGAATTCGCGAATGCGACTTTATTGATTCAGGAAACTGAGTATCACGCAGCATTCTATGATGCTGAAAGCAATCCGGTATTCCGCCCCCCGCTGTACAGTGAGCTAGCAAATTCAACCAAAGTTTTACTGCAAGGCGATCATGATGT
>JBJLER010000052.1:0-28083 GCA_045565735.1 Pseudohongiellaceae bacterium | reverse complement strand
AATGAATGCGAACGCTCGCTTTCTTTGAGCTAACGATCTTTAAGTATTTCTCTAGCTGCATTATGTCCAGGAATTCCAGTGACTCCTCCCCCGGGATGAGTCCCCGATCCACACATATAGAGCTTATTGATAGGTGTACGGTAATTCCCATACCCCAAAATTGGACGGGCACTGAACATCTGATCCAGACTTAATTTACCATGAAAGATGTCTCCATTTATGAGGCCAAATTTTCGCTCCAAATCTATTGGGGTTAAGACCTGCTGGCCAAGAATGAGCTCGCGAAATCCTGGTGCATATTTTTCAACTTGATTTATAACAGTGCTTGCAGCTTCATCTCGATGTGCATCCCAATTCAGATCGGGATTAAATTGATGGCAAAACAAACTCGCGACATGCTTGCCAGAGGGAGCTAATGAGTCGTCCAATGTGGAAGGAATAAGCATCTCGACAATTGGTTCTCTAGACCAACCTAGTTCTTCCGCATCCTTATAAGCCTGATCGAGATAATCCACTGTTGGTCCAATAATAATTCCAGAAGTAAGGTGATCTTCGGTTCCGCGCTTTTGATTTGTTAAGCAAGTAAACTCGGGCAAATCACGCAACGCTACATTCATGCGCAAGGTGCCGGAACCATTCTTGTAGTTTTCCATTCTGCGATTAAATTCTTCAGGAAGATTGCTTGCGTTAATCATTCTCTTGAATAAAAGAGCGGGATTTAAATTAGAAACTACACGAGAGGATTCGATTATTTCACCATCATCTAACTCAACTCCTACCGCCTCATTGTTTTTAACTACTACTCGACGAACTGCGCAATTCACTTCGATATCTACACCTTTCGTCTGTGCATAGGCGGCCATTGATTGTGTTATTGCTCCCATACCGCCAATCGCATGACCCCAAATGCCTTTTTTACCATTTACCTCACCAAAAGCATGGTGGGCCAAGACATAAGCAGTACCTGCTTGTTTGGTGTCACTGTAGGTACCAACCAAGCCATCGAAGGCAAATGCTGCTTTAACTCGCTGGTCTTTAAAATAGTAATCAAGAAAATCTGAAACGCTCTTTGAAAATATATCCAGGAGAACACGGCCTTCATCAACGTTTAGTTTGCGAAAGCGATTTCCTAACACCGCAGTTCTAAGAACATCTTTAAATCCGCCGCCTGCATTAGGGGGAGTCTCTAGAAGAACGCTACGGATTTGATCCGACACCATCTCGATATCACTAAAAAAACGATCAACTTGCTTCGCATCATGCTTTGAAAACTGAGCAATCTCTTTTTTTAGTTCATTTCGACCATGAACAAACGCAAGAAAGTTTCCATCGCTATGGGGGAAAACGTTATTTACTTTGCGCTCAACAATTTTTAATCCATGTTTATGTAGCTCGAGGTCGTTTATAACTTTCGGATTAAGCAGGCTCACTGTATAAGCACCTACTGAATTCCTAAACCCAGGATGAAATTCTTCTGTACTTGCCGGACCACCGATCTGTTCATTTTTCTCCAGAACCTTTACGCGCATACCAGCATCGGCTAAATAACTAGCACAAACGAGACCGTTGTGGCCTCCCCCGATAATAATTGCGTCAGTGCTCATATCTACTAAAAAGATGAGTCCAGGAAATTACTAATGATAACAAAAGTAAAATAAACCACTTGCATAACAAGAGTTTTAAAGACAGAAAATGCCAGATTAGAGCATTTAGCTTAAGCCTCAATAATATTGCGGGCTGCCGCCGAGGGTGCTATGTTCAAAGTTGGCAATTTATTAGAACAATTACTCGCAAATCCATCCCAACCAAAATTAAAGAATAATTGGAGGTCCCTGTGAAAAAAGCGATTTTCTGCTGCTTAGCGATATCAGGCTTGCTCAGCTCCGCATCTACTGCCCAAACTTATGTATCCGATTTCGTAGGCGGCAAAATAACCGATCGACCAATTCGCATTCTGCAGACTAATTCTGCTGGTGATGATGTGTATGTGTTCAACCCCGATACCATGGAACAGGTTGGTTATATCGAAGACTTACCTCACAACCATGGAGCGACTGTGCACGCGGATGGCCTCTATTACTACTTCACCAATGAGTATGAACACACTGTCGATGTCGTTGACACTCGCACATTCGAGATGGTGAAACGCATTCCCTTGGCTAATGGCCCCCACAATCTTTCAGCTAGCATGAGCGCAAGAAAGGTTTATGTAGCAATTATTGCTGAGCCTCTTATACAGGTAATCTCAATGGATACTAATGAGATTATTACCAATATCGAAACTGGCGGCGGGGTTCATAACACTTTTGTAACACCCGATGGGAAATATGCGGTTGGCGGCATGATCGGGGCGAGCGAAATTATTGCCATAGATACTGCTACCGACGAAGTGATATTCGAGACTTCTATTCCCTACTCACAGAATCCATTTACTGGCGGTGTGCGCCCACTAACTTTCACAGTTAACGAGGATGGTTCTACTCGCTCTATGCTAGTAAACGTTGGTGGATGGCATGGATTCTGGGAAATCGACTGGGAAACTCAGGAAGTATTAAATAAAATTAGCCCTCCTGTAGCATCCTGGAACCGCATGGACCAAACTGCAGATGGAATCCAAAGCGCCCCAAGTCATGGCATAGTTGTACTGCCTGATCAGAGCCAAGTTTGGCATTCAAGTCGTGCCACGTCTCACATTTATGGCTATACGTACCCTGATTTTGAATACATTGGCAGGGTTTATATTGGCAACCCTGCTTGGATTACTACTACACCAGATAGCAATTATCTATGGGTGGGAGTTTCGGGTCATAACGAAACAGCTGTAGTCGATGTACATAGTCAAGAAGTAGTAAAGCGTTTTCCAGTAGGACAGGCGCCCAAGCGTATCTTCACTGCAATCATGCCTGAGGATTGGGGAGGCGAAGCACCATGAATGGTCCTATCACGCGATGGTTTGCAATTGCGGTATTAATAGTGCTCGTTATCGGTTGCGGAGAACAGGAATCAGCTCCTTCAACACCACAAACAACCCAGACCAGTGATGCCGCAATGACCAGGGATACGCCTAAGGGATTGGACTTCGAATTCTACAAGGAATCAGTAGAACCAATTTTTATCCGTTATCGCGGTGGTTTTGTTGGCTCAGACACAGCTTGCATTGCCTGTCATACAGTGCAAGCTAATGCTCCACTCGGCCTGGTCGCTTTAACCGAAGAAAACGGCGAAGTATATTGGACAGAAGAGCAATCGCGAACCAATATGGAAAACGTTGCGCTATTAGTTAATCCGAGCGCTCCAGAAAGCAGCCGGATTCTAATGGCTCCACTTGCTCCAACCGCTGGGGGTGAAGCACATTCTGGCGGAATCTTTTGGGATTCCGCGAACCACAGTGAATATCGAATAATTTCCCAATGGATCGCAACCGGTGATCCAAGTGCTGGCGCAGAACCCACAGTAGATATAGATTTTGAATTTTTCCGCTCATGTGTTCAGCCAATTTTTGTAAATCCGATTGAGAACGCAATGCCCTGTATTGAATGCCACAGTGGACAATTTGCCATTCCAAATCCGGACAACAGCTATTGGACCGTTGAGCAATCTCGACAGTCATTTGAAGAACTAATGACTTTTGTTGACCCCGGGCGACCAGACTACAGTCGTTTTCTGCATAAACCGCTGCATCCGAATGCTGGTGGAGACTTAATGCATAACGGAGGAAGACGCTGGTACTCACAAGATGATCCAGAGCGTCGGGCACTTGAAGATTGGGTTCGCGGCGATGCTGCGGGCGATCAATGCCCACCGGGGGGGGGGGGGGGGGGGGCTTTGCAGTTCGATTATCCGCCAAGGCCTTAGAACCATGCAATCACGGATGAAATGGGCAGTATTAACTGCCTCTTTTATGTTGCTCGCTAGTTGTTCAGATCCTCTACCTGAAACTTCCATGGATGGAATTTTCACTGTTCAGCAAGCCGAACGTGGTAGACCTTTATTCGATGATCTCTGCCAGCGCTGCCACAGTTTGCAAGAATTTTCTGGCCGGACATTCGATGCTATCTGGACTGGCGTTCCGGCAGCAGCCCTCTACGCCAGAATCGCTAACACCATGCCTTTAGATCAGCCAGGTAGCTTAAGCATCGCTCAGGTTTCTAATTTGATGGCTCATATTCTTAGAGAGAATGGAAATCCTGCGGGAGACACGCCGCTTGAAGGTGACCTAGATTACCTAATGACTATTACCTTAGCCCGCGCTAGCGAATAGTAAGCCAAGCTCGATAAACTAAAAATATTAGCCTTCTTCATTTCAAGAGCGACTGCTGCAAATACATTTCTGGAAATCCAAGCGAAATACTATCGAACGAGTAAGGTTCTAGCCCTTCAAATAGGCGGTTAGAAGCGTGTAATACTCTGGACAAGTCCACACCAGAAAGATACCTTTACTACCTCTTACAAGCCCTATTCATACTTTTAGTGCCCCGCACTGGAGAGAAATATGATAAGAAAAACCCTTACATCTCTAGCGCTTGGACTGGCGCTGGTTCTTTCAGCCAGCAACCTGTTTGCCCAAGCCTCAGAGTCTATAGAACCCTTCAAGGTAGGAACATTCGCGACAGATGACACGCCATTCGTAGGCCTAGTCGTTCGCGATGATTCACTAATTGTCGACCTCGTAGCGGCGAATCGCGCCATGCAGCTGCAACCTCAGTATGCCAGATTGGATATGCCCAATACTATGCTGGGGCTCATTGAGCAATATGAGTACGGCCTGAAAGGCAGAGTCTACGAAGTCATGAATTGGCTAGTAGAAGATGGGCTACTCAGTGGCAATAGCCGCCCAGGTTACATTCATGAGGTTGAAGCAGTAGATATTCTTGCCCCTATTCAATATCCGAGCAAGGTGATGAATGCTGCGGTTAATTTCTACACCCACGCCTGCGAGGGATGCACGCAGGAGCAACTGGTCCAGCGCACTCGCGAGCGTCAGGAAGATCGCGGTGTTCCGTATTTATTCCTTAAGCCCACCCGTGGCGCAATAGTCGGAAGTGGTGAAGACATCATCATGCCATTTGGTCGCGATGAAATTGAATATGAAGTGGAAATGGCTATTGTTTTCGGTAAAGCGGGAAAATATGTTTCCGCAAGCCGGGCTTATGACCACGTATTCGGTTACATGGTCGCTATGGACGTTTCTGACCGTGGCGGACGCCCACCAGGTGGTTACGGTGTTCGTTCAGATTGGTTTGTAGGTAAAGGACACGACACTTTCGCCCCGCATGGCCCCTGGATCGTGCCTAAAGAGTTTTATGGCGATCCAATGACCCGTCTTCACCAGATCACGGTAATCGACGGAGTTACAGTTCAAGAAGCCCAGGCAGGTGACATGATTCACAATATTCCTGAATTAATTGAATATGCTTCATCTCTGATTACTGTATTTCCAGGTGACGTGCTTCAAAGCGGCACTTCTGGTGGCACTGGAGCCGGCCGTGTGCAGCGTGCAACGGGATCGGGATTCCTAGTAGATGGTGAAACCATAGAAGCATCAATAGAGGGTATTGGCACTCTACGTCACACAATCAGGCAGGAATTAACAATTCCTGATGATTTGTCTGGCGCCCAATTGCCAGCTACTTCTTCCTATCGAGATAACTAGGAACCAATTGCTTCAGCTCAGCAATACTCGCTGAAGAAAAAGTAAAACCCCAACCCGTCAGGCGGGCTGGGGTTTTTTACTGAATGACGTCACTGATTGAAGTAATATTTTCAGAGCGCTGATCCCAAATAGGAGTACAGAATGAGAAATAAGAAATTAGCAGCAATTTTATTGTGTTTTATCCCTACAGGACTTTTGGCTCAAACACCTGATAATGCCACACATATTTCAGCGGGTGAGATAATGACTGTGTTTGAAGCCTTGGGTGAAACTATCGATCAACAGATTCGAATCGTTGACATTGGGGACGACATTAATGTCGCTGTAGGAATCTTGCGTCGCGCTGGCAATAGAACCGAAGGCGAAGAAGTTAATGCAATTATTCATCATAGAGTCACCGAAGTGTACTACGTACTCTCAGGATCTGGTGTGTTAGTTACCGGGGGCGAAGAGTCAGATGCCCGAGAATTTCCAGATAATGTTACCGCTGTAATGGAACTAATCGGCCCGAGTGGCAGCCGCACAGTTGTTAATGGACAGGTACAAACAATTTCAGCAGGAGACATTGTGGTAATTCCTGCCGGCGTGCCTCATGGGTTCCGACACATTCAGGAACAAGTTACTTATCTAAGTATTCGAGTAGACCCTGATCAGACATTACCAACGGGTTATATACATCCTGTTTTACAAGATTAAACCGTGTATAACTTCGACTGCTTAAATGCGCAGTCGGAGTTTGTGAATTGCTTTGCTAAGAATATCCTGGCTAATCGAAACTGTTGAATCTAATAAGATTTTACAGGTACTACAGG
This sequence comes from Pseudohongiellaceae bacterium, assembly GCA_045565735.1. Taxonomy (GTDB): domain Bacteria; phylum Pseudomonadota; class Gammaproteobacteria; order Pseudomonadales; family Pseudohongiellaceae; genus UBA9145. The sequence continues at coordinate 21,618 of JBJLER010000052.1, read as the reverse complement.
AATTTGATCCAGGATTCGCCACTGAAATTTAAACTCGACCAATATTAGTCTGCTAAAAGAAGAACCTGTAACCCTCCCGATGCCTAATATTTAAATATTGAACTATGCAAAAAATAATTCCGATATTTATTGGTTCAATTGTATTAATCACACATCCCGCCTCGGCTCAGCAAGACTCCGGATCTACTGCTAGTCAGGCAGCAATTCAGGCTTATTTGGAACAACAACGCCAATCTTCCAGCCATTTCGGTTCGATGGCACAGATGCAGGTCGATGTGCAATACGGAGATTTTTTAAATGCACTGAGTCGTGGGGCTTCTCATCGTGAAGAAATTGAATCGATTCTCACAGAAGTTATCTCAGAGCGAGGCGAGATGAGCTCACAAGCAACTAGAGGTCAGATAACACCAGAACAGCTGGCACAAATAAGTAGCTATGAATATTTACGTAATCGGCTTAGCAGCGTACTTAATTCAACGGAACTTCAATTGCTAGATAGTCGACAAGACGGCATGGCAGAAGAACAACTGCGCAAAACTTATCTTGACCAAATGAATCGAGTTTCCCCAGAGATTACTGAACCCAATCGCCGAATCGTCTTAAATGTGCTAATAAAACACATGTTGTTTCAAGGAAACAATTCAGATTATCGGAACCAGGTCACTGCAGAAGAGTTGGTGCAGCAACAACTTCTCTCGTTATCGGACGCTCGTGTTGAATTTCAGGAAATTTTTGTAGGCGAACAACTTGAGTTAGTTATTCAATACTTAAATGAACTGCGATCGAATTTATTTCTGAACCAATCGATGAATAACTAACTCAATTCGGATAGCTCTGATAGATGGCTCGTACTGTCACCAAACTGTTCTAGCGATACTCCCAAGCCCTCAGCAACCGACAATAACAAGTTAGTCATTGGTGTTTTTTCCTCAACACGCACATGCTGCCCACCTTTAAAACCGCCACTTCCACCACCAACAAGTATGGTAGGTAAGTTATCGTGAGTATGACGGTTCGAGTCGCTGATACTGCTGCCATATAGCACCAGTGACTGATCGAGTAAGGAACCAATTTCGTCCTTGGAATCATTTAGCCGACCAAGAAAGTAAGCAAGCATATCGACATGATGTTGATCGATCTGTTGCAATCTCGCCATTCGCAGCGGATCGTTCTGATGATGAGAAAGACCATGATGGGCATCAGGCACACCTATGGAAGGGTAGGTTCGATTACCACCTTCTCGGCTATACATAAAAGTGACTACCCTAGTCAGATCTGCCTGAAAAGCAATTGCTATCAAATCGCTCATAATCTTAACGTGATCTTCGAAAGAAGGAGGAATTCCTTCTGGACGATCAAGAGAAGGCAATTCTTCTGCTTCGCGCTGTTCGAGATTTTGTATCCGTCGTTCAACTTCTCGCACAGAATCTAAATAATCAGACAATTTACTTCTATCCGAAGCACCGAGTTTTGGCGCAAGACGTTGAGTATCTTCCAATACGAAATCCAACAAGCTTCGATTCTGTCGTAACTGAACTGCCCGCGCATCCGGATCAGTGGTTTCTCCATCACCAAATAGCCGTTCGAATACTCGTCGCGGATTGTTTTCATACGGAAGTGGAGTTGTCGGGGAACTCCATGAAATTGTATTAGAATAAGCACAGCTATACCCCGAATCGCAGCCGCCAACCATTCTTACGTCCTGCAAACCAACCTCTAATGACGGAAGCGGCGTGGTCAGACCGATTTGTTGTGCTACTACCTGGTCAATTGATTGCCCATTGCGAATATCTGCACCTTGAGTCTTCTTTGGGTGCGCACCTGTTAACCAGCTGGCACCTGCTCGAGCATGATCTCCGGGTCCATCGCCTAAAGCTTCGCCATTTTTATGGGCGAGCCCACTGATTACTGTAGTTTGATCCCGGAATGCCTCAATCGGTTTTAGGGTTTTACTAAATGCGAAACTGGACCCAGTCTCTGTCGGAGTCCAGTCATTCATAATGATGCCATTGGCCGTATATACAAAAGCCACTCTTGTGGCCGGAGGTGCTGGTGCAGCGAATGCAGGTGACATAGCATCTAGATAAGGCAGAGCAATAGATGCGCCCAAACCATGCAGAAAAGTGCGTCGTGAAAGGTGCTTTTTGGTCACCATCTCAAGCCTCCGGTATAGTTCTCATTCGAAAGGGTACACTGTCGACAATGCCATCTACAAGGGCGGAAAATCGGTAATCGGAAGCTTCAACTTGACGCCGAATTTCCCTGAGGGCTGGCCGATCTGAAGGTTCAAGCCCCCTACCTATAGCGTAGGTTAATAGCTTCTCGGCAAAGGTTTCCACAAATTCATTTCTTCTAGTCATTAGGACATCTCTTAGGCCATCCAATCCATCTACTATAGTTCCGTCCGGCAGCGCTCCAGAATCATCCACTTCTACCCCATCTTCCATTATTCGTTGACGCCCCACGGCATCGAATGATTCCAACGCAAAACCAAGAGGATCTAAACGATTATGGCAAACCGCACAGGCTGGATTTGCCCTATGTTGTTCGAGAGCCTCTCTTAAACTTTCCGCAGAAATTTCTGCCGAATCATCCAACGCTGGAACATCCGGCGGTGGCGGTGGCGGTGGAGCACCCAAGAGATTTTCCAACACCCATTTCCCTCTCAACACTGGTGAAGTTCGAGTTGGGTAGGAAGTGACCATAAGCACACTACCTTGCCCAAGAATGCCTTGTCGGCCTGTGCCATTAAGAGATACACGCCGAAAATATCCACCTTCGATACCATCGATCCCGTAGTAATCAGCAAGCCGTTCATTAACAAAAGTGTAGTCCGCGTTAATTAGATCGAGGATGCTACGATCGTCCCGAATCATGTTTTCAAGAAACAGTTCTGTTTCCTGTAAAAATGCATAGCGCAAGGAATCATCGAAATAGTCATAACGATTCGGATCAGGAGCCCAGTCCTGCACATTTCGCAAATGCAGCCACTGACCACCAAAGTTCTCTACTAAGGCCCTACTTTTTGGATCGGCCAGCATGCGAGTAAGTTGATTGGCAAGTACATCCGGATCATTCAACACACCTTCTTCTGCCAGGGACAATAATTCTTCGTCGGGAATACTGCTCCAGAGAAAAAAGGAAAGACGGGAGGCGAGGTCTAAATCAGATAATTCGTAGATATCACCAGATTGCCCTGCTTCAGGTACTGCTGGCACTCGATAAAGAAAACGTGGTGATACCAACAACCCACTTAACGCCATTTCAATACCATGTTCGAAACTACCGCCGTCTTTTCTTCCTTCAGAAAACAAAGCAATTAAAGGGTCGACATCATTCACTGTCACTAGGCCGCGGTATGCTCGGCGAGCTAAACTAGTCAGGATTCTTCGGGCACAAGAAACTTCCTCACCAGAATACTCTGGACGACAAATAAAAATTCTTTGTTGACTTTCCTCCATTCCTACGCGAGTTGTTATGTAAGGGCCTCCTACCAATACATAGTCAACTGAGTAATTAAAAGCACTATTGAGATTTCCTTCCAGACTGGTTTCGGGAAAGAAATATTCCGTTAAGAACCCAGCGGCAATTTCATGCTCACCGGCTTCAAGTGTTACTGGAATATCAAAGAGACGAGTTCCCTGTTCTGCCTCTAAATTGCTAAAAGCTGCATCAACTAGCTGCACTCGTTCACCATCAACACGAATATCGAGTTGTGGCGGAGGCAGATGAGGCATGCGCCGACCTCTAACTCTAACAGTAATCGAATATTCAGCATCAAAAGGAAATATATGCTTAAACAAAATACCGCCACGTTCATTCAATGGCAGACCATCGATAGCTTCGTTGCGGGTTCCATCTTGGGGTGCATATCTCTCAACTACGGGTCGAGGAGTGAGAGTTCCCACCGCAAGACGACTCACTTGTCGCGCTACCGAAACATACTTCTCAATGTGAAGTGGTGAAACCGTTAATACGTCACCAATGTTGTCAAAGCCATAACCAGAATCATCAGCAGGCAAGTCTTCAGCGTGATAGAGGTCTATACCCAACAAATCTCTAATGGCGTTACTGTACTCTGCGCGATTAAGTCGATGAATTGCTGGTGATCCAGGATTGGGATTGCTGATAGCTTGCCCGTCGAGTTGTGTTTCTAACCAAGTGACAAGTTCAGCTCTAACTGAATCTGTTGGTCTGGGCATCCCTGCCGGCGGCATCTCTCCAGTACTTAAACGCCGCAGCACTTTTTCTAAAACATCTGAATGCTCTTCAAACTCTGTTGTACTTACCCCTTCTAAGCTAAGATCCGCTGTCAAAAGCACATCGTTATGACATACAACGCAGTACTGATTAAGCGTGTTGTCAAGTTGCTCGCTGATGGGAATAGTTGAAGACTGTTGACCTAGAACAGCAACAGGAGAGCCGCCTAACGCCAGTCCTGCAATCAGTAACAACTTAAGGAACATTTGCCTCATGGATTGCGATGCTATAACGTAAGGCCGCCATGGGACAACTCCTCCATTTCTCAGTTTTTTTCGTCTTTTCAATAGCTTCGTTCAATACCACGGCGCAGTCTGATAGTGATATTGACCTAGCAAATTCGCTTATAGAAGCAGTACAACGAGTTAGTTACAGTGAAGTCACACAACTCATCGAAGCCGGTGCTGATGTGACCTTTGCAAGAGCGGATGGATCAACGGCATTAAGTTGGGCAGCGCAGAGACCTGATGCTCAAATTGTCACAGCACTTTTATTCGCTGGCGCAGACCCAAACAGCGTTGATGAAAATGATGAAACACCACTCTTGTTAGCTAGCGCCCGTGGCAACGAAAAAATCGTAGAAGCATTAATCAAAGCTGGAGCAAATATTGACGTGCGTCGTTGGAGTGGCGACACGCCTCTGCACGCATCCGTCCATGGTGGCAATTCAAATGTTTTACAGTTGTTAATTGAGCAGGGAGCTGATGTAAACGCAATCGATTCAAATATGGGACAGTCGCCATTAATGCGAGCAGTTGCCAGCGGCAAGGAAGAAATAGCGGGCATACTCATTGCAAATGGAGCGAATTTGAATGCAGCATCGAGTAATGGATTTCGTGCGATTCATTTCGCTGCTTTATATGGGCAGAGAGACATCGCTGCAATTCTTCTCGATGCAGGCGTTGATACTCAGATTGCTGCGGGTGAAGCTAGCAGCCCCTTTCTAATCGCATTAAGCGAAGGCTACGAGGAAATTGCCCGACTATTGCTTACTGACAATATCGACGTCAATACGCGAAATTCAGATGGGACAACACCACTCCATGAAGCTGCAGGAGCTGGTATGACAGAACTTGTGAGGGATTTGGTTGAGCAAGGTGCAGACCTTGACGCGCGCCTCGATGAAGTACCGGGCAATGTTTATGAACCCGGTCGCGGAGGTGGGACAACACCTTTGCTGGCAGCAGCAAGAGGTGGGCACGTGGATACCATGAAGCTTTTACTATCAGCGGGAGCAAATCCCAGTGACCAATCCATCGATGGCGCTGGCTCTATACAATTTGCAACCCGCAGTTTAAATTTTGAAGCGGTGCGCCTGCTGGTTGAACTGGGCGCCGATGTAAACGCAGCACCTCCGAATCGTCCTACCGCCCTGCATACTGCAATAAGATTTGGCGAAGATGAAATCGTGGAATATCTTGCAGACAATGGTGCAGATTTCGATGTGCGCGACCACAACAGTCGCACTCCGCTGGAAGAAGCAGAATTTGAAGCGCCAACCCACACTATAGAGTTGGTGCGAAGATTAGTCGTCACCAGGTCCAATGGCTCGCGCTAACAAATTCCAGAAAAGGATCAACTAAAACTATTGATCAAGAAATTAATTAGAGTTAGCTTCGATGTGTAATTCGAAATCTAATTGTTCTGCTACCCGCAAACTTCCACCTAGCGCTGTAAACACTGAAAGACCAAGATCTTCGTGGTTTAGGGCGAAGCTTGCATTCACTGAAAGGGCAGATCCATTGACTTCTACTTGTGCTGGAAGTTCGAGATTTACTGTACTACCAACTAAATCTAGGGCAATCACAAAATTCCACTGACCGTCTGTTACTGATTCGGTTGTAATCCTCGCAGTAATAGTTTCATGAGCAGCGCCATTGAGAACAGATTCACTCATCATGTTTTCTCTAGTTCCTTCAATTGCTCTTCTACCTGGCGCCGTGTCGAACCCTTCTCTCCCCTCTGACGCAGCTCTATCTCTTTCAGACTGATCATCTACGAAGAAGCTACTGACAGGAAAGGCAAACGTAGCATTGGAATTTACAGGATCGGAAGCTAGATTGATCTCACCGATCAACCCATTTGTGTGTACGGCATGATTATGGCCCATTCTAGCAAGGGGACCGGCGCGGCCAACGTAGACTCTTAAAATTGAGTTATCTGAGTCAATCGAGTAGGTAGTGGAATTCGTCTCACTCTGTTGAGCAAATGCCGAAACTGCCAGCATGCCAGTTAGAAACAATAACCAATTAATACCTCGCTTAATCACCATCTTTCGCTCCTGCAAACACTTAAGTTCTCTTTTTCACAAAGGCTGCAATTCTATAGGTTTTACGCTCAGAGACTAAGTACTAATCATGCTGTTCTCATCATGAATTAAAGCTTAACCGATGCTATACTTATCAAATATTTTGTAACCCTCTGATATTTAAATACTATTTAAGAGATTCCTCTCGATTAGAATTTGGTCAACGATAACAAAGAAAGACAGAGGAATCGCAAGGAAGCACCGACTTGTGAACGAAAGGTTTTGATTCTACGTTTCATGTTACTAACCAGTAGATAAAGGAATTGTGCATGAATCACCATATTAAGTATCGAATTCTATTTTTACTCCTTGTCGTTTTGCCTGGAATTGCATTAGCACAAGATACCAGTACCCGCGAAGACGTCGATTTCGATAGCCCGGAAGGCTGGGCAATGGCCTATATGACTTCTTCAGCACTTAATCTTGGGCAAATGCCACCACGATCCACAAATTTTGGTGATGTAAGCTTCTCCGCCGAGCTCGCTTCGATTCCGAGACTAGAAAGAGAGCAACAGAAAGTCGGATTCGGGGGGTTTAAGGACGAGGATCTTAATAAATCACCAGCATTTGGTCGTGCCCGTGCTAGCCTGGGATTATTCTGGGAATTAACTGCCGAGGTTTCCTGGACTCCTCCATTGAAGATAAATGGAGCTGAGCCGGATGGTCTCTGGGGGTTTGCGTTATCGCGACCCTTAGTAAATAGAGATAATTGGAGATTAGGTTTAAGGGTCTATGCAGTTGAGGGTGTGGTAAATGCGGACGTAACCTGCAGCGAAGACACTACTGATTTTCCTCCTTTCTCACCAGATAACTTATTTGGTTGTATCGCCCCATCTGATGATGTCTTGGAGATGGATCATGAAGGCGCTGAGCTAATCTTATCCCTTACAGATTTTCCATTGGGTATTGAGCCTTGGATATCAGTCGCTTCCACACGCATGCATCCATTTGTAGAAGTTGATGCCCTACTGGATGGAGGTCCTCATTTTTCTATAGTCGATAGCGATGGAACAACCGAAACCTATAGTGCTGGATTTAGTTTTAGTCTCAGAGATAGCTGGCATGTGAATATTGCCACATCTTACACCCCGCTCGATGTCGATCGCCCCAATAGTGCGGGCGGGCGAGACAGCTATTGGAATCTCAGATTAGGATTAGTCTGGGACCTGTAACTCAACAAAGCGTTCGACGAAAACACCCCAAAATTGAAGAGATTATTTTAGGCCACACTTAATCCCCTAAGAGTGCGGTTTGGCTTCGATCTATAGCTAGAATCTTCACACTAGTTTATTCTTCGGACCACACTATTTGTATTAATCAACAAGAATGAGAGGACTCCGAATGTCCAAGCAATTTCGAATAAAAGCAGCCTGTGCCTCATTGTTACTGACTCCTGTACTTGCTTTTGCCCAGGCTGACATGCCCCCCGTTAATGACTTACCAAATCCTTATGCTACCCAGTCCGGTTTTTTCAAGATGCCAGCCGGACGTGAATGGGGCTCCTCCAGTACGGTGGATGTAGACATAGACGGAGAAAGTATATGGATAGCTGAACGCTGCGGCTCAAATATCAACGCCTGCGTAAACAACCCTGTCAATATGGTCATGCTGTTTGATAAGGACGGAAGTTTGGTTCGCAGCTTTGGCGCTGATTACATCACCTGGCCTCATGGCATCGAAATTGACCATGAAGGAAATGTATGGATCGCTGATGCTCGTGGTACAGACCAAATGCAAGACTACGAAGGCGAGGATTGGGGTCACCAGGTACATAAATTTAGTCCCACAGGGATTCATCTAATGTCCTTAGGTCGAAAGGGTGGAGGGCGTGACGAAGAATATTTCTATACCCCAAATGATGTATTAGTTGCCCCTGACGGTTCAATTTTTGTCGGCGAAGGCCATTCCAACGCTGAAGGTTCACCGAATCGTGTACATAAGTTTGATGCCGACGGAAATCATCTATTCTCTTTTGGTGAATGGGGAATGGGACCAGGTGAATTTCGTCAGCCTCATGCCCTAGCTATGGATTCAAAAGGAAGGCTCTTTGTTGCAGATCGCGGTAATGACCGAATCCAAATCTTCGACCAGGAAGGCAACTTGCTAGATATCTGGTATCAATTCAGCCGCAATAGCGGAATCTTCATTGATGAATATGATGTGCTTTATGCAGCCGATTCAGAATCAGGCTCAGTCAACCCAGATCATGGCGACTGGTTGCGAGGTATTCGCGTAGGCAGTGCAATCACCGGAGAAGTCGAATTCCTAATTCCTGACCCACAGCCTGATTGTCGAGGGACTTGTACTGCTGAAGGAGTAGTAGCTGATAAGCATGGCAACATCTTTGGCGCAGAAGTCGGCCCAGTCGGTGGCGTTAAACGCTACATTCGCGGAGTTAATTAGAACATAATTTCTGCTAGGATCTTCAAGTTAAGAAAAACCCGGTTCCAAATGGAATCGGGTTTTTTATCTTTCAATAATGCAATTTCGGTTTGCCACCGAGATTGGCTATTGTGAAGTCGGCATCGGTGTGGTCATTCAAAGTATCGCAATCATTATCAATCACAATTCTTTTAGGCTCAAAGTGGAAAGTGTCTAACTGCTAGCGTCACCCCAAACGATCAGTTATGAACGTATAGACTGAAAACAAAAATTCTGCAACAACCACAAAAAAACAATGTATCCCATCATGCGCACTCCATTATTGTTCTTCAAAACTTCCTCGTCGTTTGAAATTCTAATGCAGCAAACGTATTGTTGATTTATGTCGCAATCGGAAACTGCAGAAAATCCACAAGTAAATCTAAGGGCACTTAAGTATGAGTTAGCTCAGCTCATAGGCTTGGGGATAATCCTGCTTGGGGCTATTAGTTTTTTGTTGGTAGTTAATTTGCAGTGGCAAAGAGCAGCACATTGGTTTATTCAAGCTCTCCTACTCTGGCTTTTTATTGCTTACCAGTCCACCAAGCGACTTGAACTCAATCGACCCGATAAAGGCTCACCGCTTTATGGAAACTTGGGCTGGGGAAATCGGCTCACTTTATTACGCGCTTTATTGATTGCTGCTACAGGTGGCTTTCTTTTTCAACCATGGCCTGAAGGACCATTATTGTCCTGGGTGCCAGGCATAATTTACTTTTTCGGCGCAGTATTGGATCGAGTAGATGGTTTAGTTGCACGACGCACTGGACAAATAAGTCTGCTCGGAACAGAACTTGATACTGTGACCGACGCTGTGGGGCTTGCTGTTGCTTCAGTGTTGGCAGTCAGTTACGGCCAAACCCACTGGAGCTTTCTGTTCATGGGCATTGCTTACTATGCTTACCACGGAGGGATAATCTGGCGAAACAAAAATGGGCTGCCGGTTTATCCTCTTCCACCGGCAATGCATAGGAGAGTTTGGGCAGGTTTTCAAATGGGGTATCTAGTTGTAGCGCTGTGGCCACTTTACCATCCACCATTGACGCTCATAGGTGGATTTGCATTTATGCTGCCAGCACTTATCGGTTTCATTATTGACTGGCTAATAATAAGCGGTCGAATCAATAGAAATGCGGAACATGTAGATCAACGGTTCCGCCGGTTAACTGATTTTAGTCAAACAATTTTTCAACCTGCACTGAGAATTTTAATTGTTATTCTTTTGTCGGTATCAATCGCTACAAGTGGATTTCCACCAATGAGTAACAGCGGAATCCAATGGTTTAGTTCTGTTGCCACAGTAGGATTTGTATTAACTTCGATCACAGTTCTATTGGGGCTTGCGGGAAGATACTTCGCCTTACTGCTGCTTGGATTGCTGGGGTGGTACTACATCGGCAATGAAATGCTGCTTGTGGATTATATTTTATTTTGTTGCGTCGTATGGTCTCTGCTCTTGGGAAGCGGCCGTTTCAGCCTATGGCAGGAAGACGATCACTGGCTTAATCGGTATGACGGCGCTTGAAGCAATCAACTAGCACCATCCAAATCTTAATTTGGCTATTCGCCATCGGATTAGCAACCCTGGTAATCAGCAGGCTTCCTCTTGCTGATATAGGCTCATCCCTTTTACAGCTGAGTCTTACCAATTGGATTGTCTGGATCTTTATCAATGTCATTATAATTGTATTACTTACAGCTCGTTGGAATTCTCTAACCAAAGCTATTGGCTCATCTACTGATTTTTTTAGTTTATTGCGTGTGCGACAGGCCGGCCAACTTATAAATTTTGTGACACCTGGCCCCCAACTTGGCGCCGAACCCCTACAGGTTTATTGGCTGTGGAAGAGGTATTACATGTCCGCCCACGCCGCCTTATTAACTGTGGGTTTAGATCGTTTTTACGAATTCTGGGTGAACTTCGCTGTACTGCTACTAGCAGTACTGGTTTTATTTTCTTCTACCACGATTGCTTTAATAGATTGGCGAGTAGTCGCTGCCATGCTGGTCAGCCTAATGCTGCTTATGTCATTAGCTGCCTGGATAGTTTTACGTAAGCCCATACCCATTCGAAACTTTCTAAAGCGCCTTACAAGCCCATGGCAACGACACAAACGACTTAGTGGATTACATTCCGAATGGGCTAAACTTCAAGAATTATTAAAGCGGGTCATAACTGAAAAGCGCAATACTCTCTTCATTGCGTTTTTACTTTCATTGTTGTCTTGGGTAGGTATGGTCCTGGAATTCTGGCTTCTGCTGGAATTCATTAGTGTCCCGATTGATGTTGCCACTTTCATTTTTCTCTTCGTGATTGTGCGGCTAGCATTCCTACTTCCTTTCCCTGGGGGAATCGGAACCCTAGAAGCTGCGCTATTTTGGGCTTTTCAGTCACTAGCCCTGCCTCTTTCGGCGGCAGCTGCATTGATAACACTGATGCGCTTAAGAGATGTAGTGATACTGGTTACGGGCGCTGTTGTATTACCAGGTTTGCAACGCCCGAATCCCAAGAACGGAGCAGCAAGAAGTTGATGGTGTAATCTTTAGTAATCTTTTCCGTGCGCAGCCCAGCAAGATTCATTTTCCCAAATCTTAACAGTAAAACGACCCGATCCAGGGGGACTAATGGAGACCAACAGTTTTTCACAAACAATACGACTGAAGTGTTCAATACTGGGGTTTAGTCCTTCGAACTCAAACAGATCATTGAGCATACTGTCGCCAAAATAGTCGATGATGGAATCAAGTTCAGTTTCAATCTTCACAATGTCCACAAGATAACCATGCTGATCGAGTTCCGCGGCTTCAAGTCTGACTTCAATTACGTAATGATGTGAATGAGGATCATTCTCCGCACCCCAGTCGCCACCGATAAGATAGTGCTGAGCGATTAGGTCTTTTTTAACTGCAACTGTGTACATACTGACTTCCTTAAAACTCTATGCTTCTGAAGAAACTAGATCTCATATTCAAATACCACCTGTAAAGCTTCCTGCGGTGAATTATCCAGTAATTCATAAGCCTCTTTCGCAGAATCGAACGGCAGGCAATGGGTAATAAATTGTTCTGGCTGACACCTTTTAATCATCTCCCATGCGACTTCGAAGCGACGCTGCTTATCCCAGCGGCCACTCAAATCTGGAGCAATAGAACTTACCTGACTGCTGATTATTTCAGTCCGATTGCGATGAAAGTGACCACCTAAATTTACTTTGCTGCTTTTCGCACCATACCAACTTCCAATCACGATTCGTCCAGAATATCCACAAAGCTCTATTGCAATATTTAGCGCGTCTGGATTACCACTGAGCTCGTAGACAAGATCGGCGCCGCCATTATCATCACTAAACTTTAGTTTATCTTTTAGTTCTGCTAGCTCATCTCTCGACTGCGACGAAAATACTCCATCAAGACCAGCTTTCTTCGCCCAAATGCGCCGCTTATCAATTGAATCTAGCGCAAATACCCCAGAAAGAGGGTGTTTTGCTAGCAAGCTAGAAACTAGGAGGCCTACTATGCCTTGCCCTATTACAACCACTCGACTCCCAATTCTCGGATTGCCATCATGCAAAAGATTGACAGCGGTTTCCATATTGGCGAGAAATACAGCCGCTTTTGGATCGATATCACCAGGAACGGCGATCACTTCATTTAATGCACAGCTAAAGTGACTTCCATGGGGTTGGAAAGAAAAAACTATTTCTCCGATTAATGAATCATCTATATCACTTCCTACCTGCTCTATTTTCCCAACACATGCATATCCATAACGTAACGGATAACCAATCTCTTCACTTGCCAGGGCTGCCAGGTTTGCGTCAAGCGTCATATTTGCTGGAAGTTGTCCACGAAAAACCAATAACTCGGTACCAGCACTTACTGCCGAATATAGATTTCTTACCAGCACATGATTAGAACTTGGAGCTTCGAGCTGCTGTTCGCAAATCTCGATTTCAAAAGGATTAGTAAACCAGAGTTGACGCGAGTCCAATTTCTTAACCACCGTATTGCAATTCGCCCCAGACGACAAGATCTTCGCCTGCTTGCGCAAAATTTATCGGTGCAATATTGAATCGCCCGTTCCTATCGGCACCTTGTAAGTCATTAATCGCTTTATACCCACCAACAAGTTTGGGTGCCACGGTTAGAATGATCGCATCAACAATACGTGCCTGAACGAAAGCAGTGATAACCGTCGCACCACCTTCTACCATCAAACTTTTTATTCCTTTTTCTCGCAAAAGTTTCATAGCATTTTCGAGAGGTACATCTTCATAATTTTTATCATTTCCTCGAACAGTTAAGATTTCAGAATTTTTCACAGTGGAGTTTGAATCTGAATTTACAGTTAAAATCCAACATTGCTTGTCTGGATGATTACAAATTTTTGCATTCGGCGGAGTACGTAATTGACTATCTAAAACTATGGGTTGAGGATTTGGTCCAGTCCATTCTCTAACAGTTAGTTGCGGGTCATCACACAAGACCGTGCCGATCCCAACTAAGATTCCATCGTTCAAACTTCGCAGCTGATGGGTAAGTTGCGTTGATTCTTTACAGCTAAAATTCAATGTTTCACCAGAACGGGTTGTAATACTTCCGTCCCAGCTTTGTGCATAAGCCAGTGTAATAAAAGGTCTGCTGTCAGATTGAAAAGCTGCAATGCGCGACTGCAACCATTCTTCAATCTGCCGATTGAGATTCATGGGAATCGTTTTCTACAGTTAATGCTGCTGCGTTTGCTATATGCATTGTGGCGGATTCAGACATAACGCATAATCTTACGATTATAGACTCAACCCGTAAAGCAAGGGTTGAGTTTTATTACAAGCTGTGTCTTTCAGGGAAAGGTGCGGGAGTTCTACTGGCGCAGCGCTTCTAACTCAAAGCGCAGTTTTACCTCATCGCCTACCATTTCATTGGAGACACCATAGTCCATCCCCCACTGACTTCGGAAAATGGTAGCTGATGCTGAAATACCCAAAGTCTCTCGTCGATGCCCAAATGGATATCTTTCCTGCTTGTTCACTGTTACTGCCAATTCAACAGGATGTGTTTCTCCTAACATACTCAGATTCCCTGCAAGAACTCCCTCTTCGCCGAGATTATTAGCAGGAATGTAGCTAGAGGCTTCAAATATAATAACTGGATTTCTTCTAGCATTTAAAAATTCTCTGCTGCGAAGATGGTCATCACGATCATCATGATTAGTAAAAATACTTTCTGTCCGAATCTCGACATAACCAGAAATCAATTCCTGAGATTCAGGGTCATAATTAAAACTTCCGGTTCCCTCGAGAAAAAATCCAAGCTGGCTTTGAAAGCCTATATGCTGAGCTTCGAATACAATTGAAAAATGCTCGGGATCAATTTCCCAATCTGCTGGCTCTGCATTGCTATTAGTAGTTGTAATTGCGAATACAGGAATTAGGTATCGAATAAAAAAGGGAGCACCTTGAAACATTTTTTGCATGGGTAAGCCTCTTAGTGTGTCCCCTGCTTTTAAGCATAGATTATCAATGGGCTGATCATAGAATGTAGCTATTTTTTGGTCAATCTAATTTATAACATGTCGAAACTTACTTTAAAAACGAGATAATATTTAACTTTGAGGCAATGCCAACAAATCACAGTGTCCTACTCTACAAGTGCCAGCTGTCACATGTAATTTCCTGAACTCAATCCAATCTTTTAGGAACACAGGGCCTAGGGCCTCGTTATTTTCTAACACTATTTCTATTCCGGCGATATATTCACTAACTAATTTCTCATCAACTGCGTCTAGCAACCAAGCGCTATCGGCGCGACAAACTTTGAAACCCGCCCCAGTCAATCTCTGCTCAAGATAGTCTGAAGCATCAGGCCCAAGCGCCTTTCCGAATCCCTTGTCCCGCTTTTGATCTTCATTCAAACTATTTTGCACTTCTTCGTCTAGCGAATGACTTGGTTCCCATTCAATAATGCCGCTATATGATAGTGCAGTATAGATACCCACCGGTTGCTTTTTATTTAGATTCACCAATTGGCGTGTAATCGCATCTACAAATTCTTCTGAAACAAGATCAAGTAATGCTGAGGCAGTAATGAGTTGTGCACTTTGCAGAGGCAATGCTACGGTATTGTTAAGATCTAGATCGAAAGTCTCGATGCGATAAGAGTCGCAATGACGATTACGTGCATATTCCAGAAGTTCTGAATCCTTATCGATTAATCGCCAAGAGATTGATCCACTCTTCTGTGATTCAGAATTTGCAAAAGCCCTTATAGTTGAACCGGTTCCCGCCCCCAGATCTGCAACGATTAGTTCTGAGGCGCCGTAGTCGCATAACCATTGTCCGGCCTTTTCCAGCAATTTGGAATCCCTTGACCGTAAATCAACTTCTTCACGCAAAGTAAGCCAGTCAGCACTAAAGCCACTCATGAGTTAGCAACCAGCTTTAGTGTATTGCATATGATTTGTGCACTCTCTTTCCAGGACGGCAGGTTTGCGGACACACGCTGAGCACCGAACTGAAGCTTTTTACGCAGCTGTTTATTAGTAAGTATCTCCTTCAGTGCAGCAGCTAACGAATCACTGTCCCCAGGCGGCACTAGGATGCCAGCATTTTCAGGTACAACCTCCGGGACTGCTCCCGCTTCTGCACCAACTACCGGCAATCCAGCAGCAAGGGCCTCTGCAAAGACCATCCCATAACCTTCATAAAGTGATGGCAGCACGAAAACATCAGCCTGTTGATATTCATGCCGAATGTTTTCGACTGATTCTACAAATGTAATTCGTTGAGTCAGATTTAAATTATCTACCTGCTGTTTCAGGCTGGATGCCCAATTTTTCTCAAACTCACTGCTACCTATAAAACACGCTTTCCAGTCTAATTGGTTCAATTGGGCTAAAGCATGGATGAGAATGTCATGCCCTTTGCGGGGGATCAGTGAAGCAATCGTGAGCAGTCTAATCGGGTCGCCATCACAAGCTGCAAAAGAAACTGGATCAGTACCTGGAACTGCCGTCGTTATTTTTTCATCGGTAACTCCAAACTGAGTCACTAGAATAGTTCGCGTATGCTCACTGGTTACTATAATTGCTTTAGTGCATGATAATGCGCGTCGTTCTGATTCCAGTAGACCTTTTTGCTGTTGTTCATCAAGTCCAGTTTCAAAACCAAGCGGATGGTGACAAACAGCTATGAGACATAACCGATCCTTTTCTTCTTCTGCAATTTCATCCAACACTCCAAAAGCCAACCCATCAATAATCAAAGTTGATCGATCAGGTAGTTCTGCAAATATTTGTCGAACAATTTGGTGGGATTTTTTTTCAAGAAGTGAAGTGCTGTCAGGTAACGCTAATGTTTTTACATCAGCTCCTATCTCCCGCAGCTCAGATATGATCCGTCTATCATAATGATAGCCGCCCGTTTGTGTTTCTAATTCACCGGGATAAGCAAAATAAAACGCGCGGGATGAATTTATTGAACTGCCCTCTTATTAGTACGCAGGTTCAATCTTGAGTAGCGCTCCGTCTTCTTCCTCATCAGTTAGCAAATATAGGAATCCATCGGGCCCTTCGCGGACTTCACGAATTCGTCGTCTCAACTCGGTGAGCATTAATTCACGCCGAATCTCTTCCATGTTTTCATTAAAGACGATTCGCTGTAAGTGACCAGTTCCACGTATGCCACCCATGCGTAGCGACCCAACAAATAAGTTTCCTTGCCATTCGGGGAAATGATCACCGGTATAAACGGCCATGCCCGACGCGGCTATAGCAGGTAACCATACAAGGAATGGTGACTCTAATCCCTCTCGGGTAGGATGCTGATTTACTCTACTTCCATCATAGAAACGACCAAAGCTAACAATGGGCCATCCGTAGTTGCGGCCGGGCAACAAAACGTTTACCTCGTCTCCACCATTCGGACCGTTCTCGTGCTGCCACATTTCTCCTGTCTCAGGGTGCAACATTAAGCCAAGCGTGTTGCGATGGCCCAAGGTGTAGATTTCAGGTTGATAATTCAGACGATTAACAAAAGGATTGTCGATTGGAATACTGCCATCGTCTTCAATGCGGAGAACTTTGCCTCTTAAGCTCATTGGATCTTGAGCAGCTTCCCCGACACGACCTCCAGTGGACATATAAACTTTACTGTCACTGCCAAAAGCCACTCTTCCATTTAATCCAGAATTTCCTTCATAGGCTTCAGTCTCCACCAGTTCCCGAACATTAGTTAAAGAGTTACCTTCTAATTTTCCAACTGCTAGAGCGGGAGATCCCCATCCGCTCGGAAATGGTTTTGTGTAGGTGAGATAAATTAATCCGTTTTCCGAAAACCTCGGATGTACTGCAACATCCATTAATCCGCCATTGCCATCGGTTCGAACGTCAGGCAATCCACTAATAGCTTGCTCTTGGAGTTGTCCGTCAATGACTAAGCGAAGACGCCCAGGGCGTTCAGTAATAAGTAAGCTCCCATCTGGCAGGAAAGCGATTGCCCATGGATGCGATAGGCCTCTTGCCACCACACTGACTTTTATCTTGGGATGCTCTGCAGTCTCAATGATCCAAGGACCGCCGCCAAGAGAGGAAACAGGTACACCAATAGGTTGTCCAAAAGATCTACTAAATATGAGCGAACAAAATAATAATACTCCAACAGCACTAAGAATCCGATTGATCATACTTGAAGCCTCTTAAAAGCGTTTCTATGAAGAATAAAGCTAAGCCAAACCTAAGTCTATGTATGAAACATCCTGGTTTTCACTTAAGCCTTCAATACCATTATTAAAGTAAGGCTAGGCAACTATCAGGATATATCTGAGCTAGCTCCTTAGTTTCAATTACTCAAAAAACGCCGGCATCCGCACCAAAACATAACTTATGTGATCATTACCAGCTGTTAAATAGGCATGCGGCATACGCGCAGGAATATGTAGCACATCGCCTGCAGCTACGGATATTTGAGTTCCATCATCAATTCGAGCGCCAGGCACATTGGATTGCCCAATCATTTCCCCTCCGAAATGCACTGTGCCATTACCGCTTTGAATAAAAACCACATCGATAATGTCTTGATGCAGCTCTGGCACCCCATCACGATCACGGCGGATGAATCTTAGTCTATGTGAATTACCTCCAGCTCCGTAATCCGCTAATGTCTCTCGAGATGAAAAGTCAGTGCGCATTCGTTCAATAATTACTTCATTGCGTTGCGCCAATTCAGAAGCTGACCATAAACCAAATCCAGGCGGATCCAATTCCGGCGCATCACCATCAGGATTTTCTACAACTACTCCTCTATATGCAGGGAGTCGCACAAGCACATAGGTTATGTGTCCACCTTCTTCAGGAAGATACGCATGGGGAATTCCTGCTGGAATACGAATCACATCCCCTGCTCCTATTGCATATTGTCTACCACCTATGATTTCAGTACCAAGGTCACCAGTGCGCCCGAGCATTTGACCACCAACAAGTATGGTTCCAGCACCACTTTTTACGTAGACATAGTCTTCAATGTTGTCATGCTGCTCCGGCAATCCGCCTCTATCTCTGCGAATGTAGCGAAAGCGATGAGATCCGTTAGGTGTTACGTAGTCAGCTAAAGTTTCTCTAGATGAGCCATCTGCTCGAATTGTCCTACCGAGCTGCGCATTGCGTTGCTCAAGCTCTAATGCAGTCCATATAATAAACTCGGGCCGCTCTATCATAACATTTGTTGTAGGTGGCGATGACCCAAAAGTAGATAATGGCAACTGCTGACAGGACTGCAACAGGAAAGCAAAGCAAAATGTAAGAATTAGAACTGAATGCTTACCAGTTTGAAATGAGCCGCTTAGACAAAGTAAGAATTGGTTCATCAGAAAGTTCCATCCTTAAAGAAACTGATCAGAAAGTATACCCCTTAGCTACAAATTTACTAATCGCCGAACTCAATCCGTCCCAAATTGGTCAGATTGAAGCGAAAACACAGTACAATGGGTTCGCCTTGACACTGAAATGACCATATTAGCTCCACTACTCTGCTGAGGATCACTAATGGCAAAGAAACAGAAAAAAAAAGGAACAAGTGGCAATGAGCACAGCAAAAAAAGCCAGGAGAACAACGGCGCCCTGAGCAGGCGAGAATTCGTCAAAAAAGGTGCAGTTGCCGGACTGGGAGCAGCGGCCCTGGCTGGAAAAGCTCAAGCTCAGGCGCAAGAAACTAACTCTGGCTCTATCGTTTGGGATTACGAGGCAGATGTTGTCATTGCCGGTGGTGGCTGCGCCGGCCTCACTGCCGCAATTAGAGCACGGGATCTCGGCGCATCTGTGCTGGTGATAGATCAGAACTTCGACCTGGGTGGCCGAATGCTGCATAGCGCGGCACGAATGTCCCTTGGTGGTGGCGACCCAATTCAACGAAGAGACATTATTGGTGAAAATGATGAAGAGGGTTTCGTAACCGTACCTCCTCTCGAGAATCCAGAAGAAATGGAAGATAGTGTCGACCTCCTTTTCAGAGACGTAACCGACTGGTCAGTAGTAGATCCCAAAGGGCAAAATCCTTACCGCTATAACGAACGGGAAATGGCTCGAGCCTGGGCAGAAAACTGTCCAGACACTCGACAATTTCTAATGGATAACTATGTACGCTTTTCACGAATCAACGGAACTCATGGCGGCGGTGGATTATCTCGAGCGCGTTTGGCTAATTGTTTTTTAATGTTAGGAGATGAAACAAATATTCCAGCGGGAACAGTCTCGCGAGAAGATGCTGGAGTAGTCGATCGTGAACGCTCTAGTGCCTTTTCTCCAATTCCCATGTACAACGCACGGCGATTTGTCGGCCCAGATGCCGTTTCTAATGGTGCAGCACTCTCACGGCCGCTTGAATACTCGGCCCGGGAAAAAGGTGTTCAATTCATTCTCCACCGCAAATTCAATGAGATTATTCGAGAGCAATCCGTTGCCGGACGAGTTCTCGGAATTAAGGCTGAATATTCGCCTCGACTTCACCCTGATACTGGAGAAATCCTCGATAGCCTTTGGAAGAACGGCAACGTCGATGAGAAAAGTGAAACTATTAATATCATGGCTCGACAGGCAGTAATTCTGGCTAGTGGCGGTATCGCTGGCAACCCGGAAGTAAGAAGCATGTTCTACCCCGCATTAAGAGAGCCGGCATTTCCAACCAGTGGTCGCGCATTATTAGGCCCAGGTGGCCAGGATGGGTCCGCTCTGATTGCTGGCCTTCGAGTTGGCGCCAACATGGCTGGCATGCAACAGAATTTGTCCTATCACACGACCTTCCATATTTCGACGCGGCTAGGAACTCGTGATGCATACACTGGCATGATGCCTGGACATCCTACCTTTGGTTACCGGGATTCTTCCGGTTTCAATGTCGGCAATACAGGATTCGAAGAGTTCATCGCCGTTAATCAGGTCGGAAAACGTTTCTTTAGTGAGGTTCGGCTACCCAGACGACCTGGTCCGAGCGCTTATCCAGGTGATGGTGGCACTCCTGGCAGAGGGCTCGAGCATACACCACTAGATTGGCGCAACTGCCGCAAAGAATGGGTACAGCAGATGTACAACTACGACCACGGTCTTGATGCTGCATTGGCCATGAATGAAGGTTCTGAGCCGCCTCACTATTATTCCGGTCCAATATGGGCGATTTTCGACCAAGACGCAGTTGATCGAAATGGTTGGGAATTACGCTACCCATTTGTAGCAGACAATGGTTACTACTTTAAGGCGGATACCATAGAAGATTTAGCTAAGAAAATTGAAGCAGGCAATGAATTTCAGCGAGTTCCTCTGAAATACTTGGCCGAAACAGTAAAAATCTGGAACGGCTATGTGAACGATGGGGTTGATCCTGAATTCGAACGAAATCAGGACGGTCCAATGAATCGAATATCCAGTGCCCCATTCTATGCTCTTTCAATCATGGTGATCTGGCACGATTCTTATGGCGGATTGCGAGTTAATGGTAAACAACAAGTTGTAGATATGCAGGGAAATGTTATTCCGGGACTTTACGCGGGTGGAGAAGCCGTTGGTGGCTTTAATAAGCATGGTCTCGGAAAGGGACACGTACACGGTTATATCGCCGGCACTAATGTAGTTGACGAACCTCGTGACACATGATTTATCAAAACCTAACATTTTCTATACGGTATCTAAACTTGATTTTTAGAAAGATAATACTGACCCTCACAATTCCTTGGGTGACTATTGCAAACTCTCAAGATGTATCTAATTCAAGCACTCAACTTTCAATTTGGGATGGAGTGTACACCGAGGCTCAAGCGTCGCGAGGCGAATTTATTTATGAAGGGGCTTGTGGTTTTTGTCATGGATACCGATTAGACGGTGCAGCAGATGATCCGGATATTCGCTCCTCGCCCCCCCCTGGCTCGGGCCAAATTCCTTCGCGATTGGGAGGGGACATCTCTTGCAGTGCTTTTCGAGCTATCAAAGACAACCATGCCAGAAGACAATCCTGGCTCACTTACTGATCAGGAATTCGTTGATGTAATTGCATATATGCTGTCTGTGAGCAATCTACCGACAGGTGACGCTGAGCTGCAAGTGGATTTGCAGAGCCTCTCTCAAGTAACAATCCAACAAACTAAGTAAG
>JBJLER010000051.1:0-28231 GCA_045565735.1 Pseudohongiellaceae bacterium | reverse complement strand
GTTCCTTTGGCAATTCGTCAGCTTGGTTATCTTGATATTCCTCTCGGATTAAGGGGCGAATTATCCGACGAAGAAGCGCCAGATGTCTCTTTAACTGGGGTCTATGGCGGTGAAGAATTAATGTGGCATGGTAAATTAGTGCGGATCGAAGCTCAAATTGATCCTAATAGCAATACTGTGCAGACTATTATCCGTGTAAATCAACTCCAGGCCGTTGATTCAAAAGCACGCGTCCGCAATATTCCGCTTCCAATTGGTCTTTTTGTCGAAGCGGATATTGCTGGCAAACAACTGGATAACATCATTTCTTTACCGCGTTCAGTTATTCGAAACAATAATCAAGTACTGGTAGTAGATGCAGAAAACAAAATGTATTTCCGTGATGTTACTATTTATCGTTTGGAAGAAGATCGAGTACTCATTAGCGGCGGCTTACTTCCTGGCGAGTCTATAGTCACATCTCCTATCCAAGCGGTGGTAAATGGCATGAGTGTGCAGCCCATCGAAGAATCCATTATCTAAGGAACTTTGATTATGCGAACTCCTATTTCTTGGTTTGTCCATAACCCTGTTGCCACAAATTTAATGATGATGATCTTCCTTGTTGGAGGCTTCATCTCTTATCTGAATCTCAACCAGGAAGAATTTCCAGATATTGACTTTGGAGTTATCCAGGTGAGTGTTGCTTATTTGGGCGCAACCCCGGAGGAGTCGGAATCAGGGGTGTGTTTGCGAATTGAAGAGGCACTTGAGATCGCTGAAGACATCGAGAGATTGACTACCACTGCGCGCGAAGGCGGTTGTGACGCAACCTTGCAGCTCACAACAGGAGCAGACCTGAATCGTGTTCTCAATGATGTCAAAGGAAAGATTGATGCGGTCACTACATTTCCATTAGAAACGGAAAAGCCAATCGTACGTGCTTTCAGCAGCATGGGAAATGTAATGACTATGGCCTTAGTCTCAGATTCTGATGACCGTTACTTAAAAGCGGTAGCTGAGGAGATTCGAAACGACATAATTGATCTGGATGAGGTGTCAACAGTCAACATTGAATACATAAGGCCCCTTGAAATTTCCATCGAAGTTCCTGAACTGGTGCTACGCCAATATGGACTTACCCTAAATCAAATATCTCAAGCTATCGACCGTGCTTCGTTGGATTTGCCAGGCGGAACCATTCGTTCCGATTCAGGAGAAATATTATTACGCACAAAAGGTCAGGTTTACACGGGAGACGAATACGAACAAATCATCGTACGATCATTCCCTGATGGGACCCAACTTACCCTTGGTGAAATCGCCACCATTCGTGATGGTTTTGAGGAGGGTTATCTCGACGCCCGCCTTAATGGCTCTAACGCAGCTATCATCGATGTAATAAGAGTCGGGGAAGAGGATATCGTCAGAGCAGCAAGAGAGGTACGAGCCTGGATGGACTCTGCCAGTTTAAACTTGCCTGAAGGCATGACCTTGAATGTTATTACTGATTCTGCGGTCGCTACTCAAGATCGAATCACCACAGTGGCCAAGAATGCCTATACCGGATTAATACTGGTGCTCGTAATTTTGGCACTTTTTTTAAGATTTAAACTTGCAATATGGGTGGCAGCCGGAATCCCTATTGCAATAGCTGGGGCTTTGTCGCTGTTTCCAACTATTGGGCTCACTATTTCTTCCCTAACTGTTATGGGATTTATTTTGGTGCTAGGGATTGTTGTTGACGATGCAATTGTAGTGGGAGAGCGAATTCATTCTTATGAGAGGAAAGGTTATAGCAAAGATGAAGCAGCTATCGAAGGAACTTTGGAAGTTTCGGTACCTGTTATTTTTGGTGTGTTGACAACAATTGCAGCATTTTTGCCAATTTTATTGCTAGATGGACAGATGGGTTCATTCTTTAATGCTATAGGGGGCGTAGTCGTTTTCTGCCTTATCGCTAGTCTCATTGAGTCTCAGTTAATTTTGCCCGGACACATTGCTCATCGAAAAACCGAAGGCTATTTAGGTGAGAACTGGCGAATCATTAAAATTTGGCAAAACTTTCAAGGCAGAATCGCTCACAGTATGGAATATTTTGCCGAGCATGGTTATCGCCGTGCACTAAAATTCGTATTGAAATATCGTTATGCCGCATGGGCCACTGCAACAGGTGTAATTATTGTAACAACCGCTCTCTTGTTCAGCGGTCGCGTAATTTTTCAGTTTATGCCTAGTGTCGAGGGTGACGTAGTTTACGGCTCAATACAGATGCCGCCAGGCGTACCTGCTCAAGTTACCCAGGAGGCAGTTGGCATTATCGAAGCTAAAGCTTTGGAAATAGTCGATGAGTTGGAGGCTGAACTAGTCGACTTAAAGGAAACCGGGCGAGCACCTCAAACCACAGATCGAATAGTCGATTCTGTGCTAACAATTATTGGTGGCAGCGCGCCTCGTGGTGGGCCAGCAGGTGTGGGTAGACCTAATGCAGGATCCAGTAATCAGGCTGAAGTAGTGTTATATCTGACTCCATTTTTTGATCGAGGTGAGATCAGTTCTGCTGAAATACGGGATCGCTGGCGTGACAAAGTGGGAACCATACCTGATGCATTAGAATTAACTTTTGTATCAGACGTTTTTTCTGCGGGAGATGCAATCAATTTTCGATTGGCAGGTCGTAATGAAGATAATTTAAAGATTGCATCAACACAATTAAAAGAGGAGTTAGCGCGCTATCCTGGAGTATTTGATATAACAGATTCCTTTAGAGCTGGAAAGCAAGAGGTTCAGATTGAATTATTAGAAAGAGGTAAGACGCTTGGATTGACTCTAAATGACATTGCTACCCAAGTACGTCAGGCTTTTTATGGTGCTGAGTCACAGCGAATTCAGCGGGGTACCGACGATATTCGCGTTATGGTTCGCTACCCAGAGGAAGAGCGCAGATCGCTTGGTAATTTAGAAGAACTAATGATACGAACTCCGTCCGGCGCTGAAGTTCCATTTTTGAGTATCGCCGATTTTTCACTAGGTAATAGCTACTCGAGTATTAATCGTCAGGATGGACGCCGCATTATTACAGTCCGTGCTGATGTGGATAGAACTGTTGTTACTCCAGATGAAATTCAACGCGAAGTTATTAATAAATTCCTCAATCCATGGGAGCGTGAATTAAATGTAGAAATGGTTATAGGTGGTGAAGGTGAACAAAGGTTAGACTCTCTATCGGATCTTTATTCTACTTTCCCGCTTGCACTAATGGTGATATTTGCATTGCTTGCAATACCACTTAAATCATACCTGCAGCCATTAGTAATTATGAGTGTAATTCCGTTTGGTGCTATAGGTGCAATCTGTGGCCATTTTATAATGGGCGCAGATCTTGTCTTCTTCTCCTTATTGGGGATCATTGCGCTAAGTGGCGTTGTGATTAATGCCAGTTTGGTTTTGGTCGTATCGATAAACAGAATGCGCGCAGAAGGCGTCGGAATGGTCGATGCGGTTTCAAAAGCTGGTGAAATGCGATTTCGTCCAATTGTTCTAACATCGATTACAACATTCATGGGATTGGTTCCATTGATTATCACTGCGAATCCTGCAACTTTCTTTATTATTCCAATGGCTATCTCACTAGCTTTTGGCGTTTTGTTTGCCACAATTATTACGTTGTTTCTGGTGCCGAGCCTATACCTGATTCTGCATGATTTTATCGGTCATACTGATACGACTGAAGAAAGGGCGCTGGCTTACCAGCAATAACAATATAAAAAGATACAGAGAAAATTGAGAAAGGGGCAGATTTCTAACATCTGCCCTTTTTTTGCTTTAAAGTTCTGGCCAGGGAAACATATCTATTGGTGGCACATCCAGATTGACTTCATTGCCTCGGGCCATCACAAAAACAGGCTGCAGTAATACAGAAATATCATCAAGAGGATTGCCATTATAGGCAACGATATCTGCGTCTTTGTTTGCTTCGATAGTTCCAGTTATGTCGGTAATGCCGATGAGGTCCGCGGAACTGATGGTGGCGGATATGAGAATGTCCCGTTCACCGATTCCAGCTTCATTCATCAAAACTGCTTCATAAGCATTGGTGCCGTGGTCATTCACACCTGCATCGGTACCATACGCGATTTTCACACCGGTTTCGTATGCTATGCGAAGTGCATTACGCATAATAGGGCCTACTTCTAGCGCTTTCTGCCGCACCTCTGGCAAATAAAAATCTGGCTGCTCTGAGGCGATTCGTTCAACGGTGTGACCAGCGATCAATGTCGGCACAAGGTAAGCGCCGGTCTGCACAAAGAGGTTTGCTACTTCTTCATCGAGATAAGAACCATGTTCGATTGAATCAACGCCTGCGCGAAGCGCTGTCATCATTCCAGTCTTGCCATGAGCATGTGCCGCTACTTTGCGTCCCATAGCATGAGCTGCCTGAACCAGAGCAATCTGTTCTTCATCTGTAAATTGTTGCTCGGTGCCTGTAGCCGTGATACTGAGTACACCGCCGGTGGCTACATACTTAATATGGTCGGCACCATACTTAATCTGCGTGCGCACGGCACGACGACATTCAGAGATTCCATCGCAGACGCCAGAATGGGGCTCTTGGAAAACATCATCTCGGAATCCGCCGCCATCGCCATGTCCTCCGGTTGGTGTTATGCCCTGACCAGATGCTCTAATTCGCGGACCCATAACGACCCCCTGATTAATTGCATCCCTTAGCGCAAAAATTGCATTACGATCACCACCGACATTACGAATCGTAGTGAAGCCTGCCCGTAGGGTCCGCATTCCAAATTCAACCCCCAACAGGGCACTAAATTCTGATGTGCGAGTGACAGCGATTTCTCTTCGGTTAGGTTCTTGCTGACTAAGAATATGAGTATGGGAGTCAATTAGTCCCGCCATTACAAACTGATCACTCAAATCGATTACCTTTGCACCGTTAGAGCCGCTAACCTCTCCCGGCTGAATAAATCCTTCGCGAATCTCTTCGATTATATTGTTGCGGACTATAATGCTTTGCTGGGTGGAAACTGATTGTCTGGCATCGGCCAGGAGTGTTCCGGCGTGGATAATCTTAACTTCGTTAGCAACCTGAGCAAATAAGTTAGCGCTTATTAAAAATGAAGATATAAATATAAAAAGAAGAATGCGAGACATGATAACTAACCTCTCGATTGATTTTATCTGAGACTGCAAAGGACGGAATTGTAACAGAGCGCATATGAGTTAATAGGAAGAATTTATTGGTGAATCGCAGATAGAATAGTTTTTTAAATTAGTGCGCTGACATCTAATACTACAGAGCACTGGCATACCAGATCTATTTCCATTAATCTTAGCGCCCGTTGTTAATGTGGTAACTAAATAGTCAGCAAAGGAATGCAACTCTGTGTTCAGTGAGTTTTCCTATGTTTAGATCAGTAGTTCTTGTCGCGCTAAGTTTCATTTCAAGTTTTGTCAGTGCCCAGCAGAATCGCATAGATATCATCGGTGATGATGCACCAGTCCTGGCGCAGTTTGGAGATTACACGATCGGGGTGCGTACACTGGAAATTGTTGCTGAGAATCGCATCGACATTATCAATACCCCGCGTGGCGGCGATACTGCGTACTACGATAGAAAACTTACGCTGGAGATTTGGTATCCAGCTGATCTGCAGGGAGCTGAACCCGGTACGCAGTATCAGGCTGTTACTCGCAATCCAGAGATCACAGCGACTTTAACAGGTCGAGCCGTTCGCGATGCAGCGCCACTTAGAGCAGACGGTCCATATCCGCTCATCATTATTTCGCATGGTTATCCAGGGAATAGATTACTGATGAGTCATTCCGGAGAAAATCTGGCAAGCAAAGGCTATGTCGTAGTGTCTATAGATCATCTGGAAAGTACCTATGATGATCAACAGGCATTTCAATCTACGCTTTACAATCGCCCACTTGATCAGCGACATGTGTTAAGTAGCATGGCATACATTTCTTCGCAGCCAGATCGAATCTTCAGCAATATGATTGATGCGGATAACACTGGTATCGTAGGCTATTCCATGGGCGGTTATGGGTTGGTTAACAACCTTGGTGGTGGATACACAGAGGAAATTATTGATGGTTTTATGGCGCCACCAAATCGCTTGCTGGAAGAGCATGCTACTTCCAATCCAGACTATCGAAACAATCTCGATGCTCGAATCAAAGCAGGTTTCGCTGTCGCACCCTGGGGCATGAATACTGGCTTCTGGCGAGCAGAAGATCTTGCCGGTATTGGTGTTCCTACTTTCTATTTAGCAGGTGATCAGGACAGTGTCGCGGGTTATGAAGATGGACCTCGGGCAATATTCGAAAGTGCAGTAAATAGTGATCGTTACTTACTAACCCTTCATAAAGCTGGACATAATGCTGGTGCTCCCATTCCTCTACCTATCGAGCTCGACAATGAAGAGAACGAAGAGTTTGCAGGACATTATACAGATGAAAATTGGGACAGCGTGGTGATGAATAACATCATGGATCACTATGCCACTGCCTGGTTTGATTCTCACTTAAAGGGAGTTAATCGCGACGAGTATCTGTCCTTAGTTCCTGCAAACTATGAAGAAAGGTTAAGTCTGGAACATCTTACTATCGGACAATAGCTATCAGCTAAAGCACCCATTCCCTGCTGCTTGCTAAGAAGTATTGATTAATTAATACATATGGGAAGGTAGAGAGGGCTAACCATTCCTGATTAGCCCTCGCACGCGAATTTTTTAAGAGATACCTCTAAGAAAATCTAGCAGTAATCGCGAAGTTTCTTCCGCTTGTTCCTGTTGAACCCAATGACCTGCACCGTTTACTAAATGAACTGCGCGCATATCCGTACACGCCGTTTCTTGCATGCGTTCGAATGAACCTGGATTCTGATAAGTTCCCCAGTCGTTGGCACCGCTGATAAACATTGACGGTTGATCTATAGTCTTTTCAGCATAAAGTTGAGACTCAGCGGCTCCTATGCCCGTGGAGCCCATTCGATAGGAATTCAATCCGCCTTGAAAGCCGGTACGTCCATATTCTTCTGTGTACACTACCAGTTCTTTCTCAGTAAGCCAGGTATTAGCGGCAACTTCTGCATCACTTGGCATATGTAGAGCAACAGTTTCTGCCATGCCCATATTCAGATCCATAATGTAATAGGTTGGCATCTTCGCCCATTCCGCAGCGGTTCTTCCCGCTAGACGATAAGGCTGGTTTTCATTCCAATCCGCGCTCTTGTGATGGTAATAGGCTCGAATAAAGCTATTTAAGCCCTGTCTCGCATGCCACATATTCGAGTTGGCTCCCCGGGTTTGGTAGTAACGTTGATAGTGTTTTCGGGGGCGCGTTAATGCAGCAAGATCATCATAAATGCTTGGAGATCTTTCAGTGTTTTGGCGAGGTGGATTGCTTACCGTATCGAATGGAATAGAGGGAGTGCCTCCAAAGGGTGCGCTCATCATTGTTACAGCTCGAAAAATATCTGGACGAGTAACGGCACACCAGGCTGCTAGAGGCGAGCCGAAATCATGTCCAATCACTGCCGCAACAGTTTCATAACCAAAAGCGTAGACTAATCCAACACAATCACGAACTTTATTCAGCATCCGAAATGGTGTCAGGTCGGCATCGTAGTCACTATCGTATCCAGTCGTACGTCCATAACCGCGCAGGTCCGGAGCGAAGACGTGATAACCAGCGTCAGCTAAAGGCTGCATCACATGGCGCCAGCTATAAGCCAATTCAGGAAAACCATGCAACAATAGCAAAGCAGGGCGATTTGGAGTTTCGTAGCCCGCCTCTAGGACATGGAATCTTAAGCCATTGATATTGTCTACAAATCTTGAGCGGATACCGTCTGGTAACCATTCATCTGGGTATGGGTGCGCAATTCCAGAAAGGGTAAATTGATTTTGTGCCAGTACTGATTTACTTATCGCTACCGTTCCTGCAGTTAGTACTGCCGCTTTAATAAAGTTTCTCCGAGTCTGCTTTTTCATCATTATTGTATTCTTATCTAAAGATTAGGAATTAAAGGTTTTACAATCCAGCCATCTCGATTGCAAAATTCATTACCATACCGCCGGCTCGGTCATCGCGATCAAAAATTGCCAAACGGTCCAGGTAGGAGTCTAGTGAAGGCATTTTACCAGTAGATGTACAGGCATTGATAAAAACACCATCGAAACTGGTTCGGATTTTCACAGCGTTCCAAGCTTTGTCTAGTGCCGGTCGAAAAGTTTCTTCCCGTAACCAGCCCTTATCTAATCCTCGCTTAATAGCAATGCCGATCATAGCTGTTGAAGTAAGCTCCGCGAATGAACCTGGGTAGTCGATAACCTCATGCCACATTCCATCCTCATCCTGATAAGGCAACAAAGCTTCAAGATGATCAACTAGCATTCCAAGAAGTACATCTCGGGCGGGATGGGTTGGAGGAAAATCGCTGACGGTTAAAGCTAATCCTAGGGCAGGGAATCCATTACCACGACTCCAGGCCACATCAGCGTCCGGCGAGTGGCGATATAGACGATTCTCTCTTAGCAACATATTCCGCATGTAAATGACGTGGCGTATTGCCATGTCAAAGTACTTTTCGTCCTCAGTGATTGCACCTGCTTTTGCCAGCAGGGGTGTGGCCATAAAAAAAGAATCGCTCATTTCATAATGCATCGGAGCAACTTCAAGCGGCTCGCCAGACTCATCAAAGGCCAGGTCAGCAGCTTGCAATGTTAATAGTAATGATTGTTGATTGCCTGTAAGAGCAGCATGTTCGGCAAACACTAGTTGGCCGGCCAGCACCGATGAGTTTGAAACTTCAAATGATCGTCCGTTATGATATGGAGCGAGTAGCTCTTCCACTTCATTGATGTAGCCCAATCGAAGTCTACCAATGACGCTCATACCTGGTACGTAGACAGGTGATGAAAAATCATATCCGTAAATAGAGGCAAGTTGCTCTGCCAGCTCCAGCGGAGTTCGCGCTATTCGACGCTCTAGGTTTACCCTTGCTGGCGAGCGCAACATTTCAGCACTAGCTAGCAGGTATTCGACTGTATCATTAGTTGAAGAAAGTTCATTTACAGGGATGGATCCAAATCCGGCAATGCCATTGTCGGTAATAGCTTCACGAAATCCAAAATCATCGTCAGTTTCTATGATTATTAAATCTGGTGCGTGGGATCCAATCCAACGCCATAACACATGAGAAACCGT
The DNA here is from genome assembly GCA_045565735.1 of Pseudohongiellaceae bacterium. Classification (GTDB taxonomy): domain Bacteria; phylum Pseudomonadota; class Gammaproteobacteria; order Pseudomonadales; family Pseudohongiellaceae; genus UBA9145. Next base: position 19,015 of record JBJLER010000051.1, on the reverse strand, counting down.
ATTTTCCGTGTAAGCTTGCCCTGCCGGCGGAAACTTTAGCTGATTTCCCTCAGGATTGGCTCTTGAGATCACTATAAGATTTATGTCATCAGGACCTGCAACCTCGGTGTAGGCGGGAACTAGCTCATCAAGATTGTTGTTTCTTGACTCGTTTCCATCTAGGCCGCTAAGGTACAAAATAGTCGCGTTGCTCTCGTTGTTAATGACGCCCTCTGCAGTGATCAATTTGCGCTCTTCTGTCAAACCAACTTCCCAGCTGGCCTCGGTTGCATAATTTCCGGTACAGCAAAGAAATGAAAGATACAGGCTAATTATTGCTTTTCTAAACATTTTCAGATGCTAATCCAACTCCATAAGTTCGCGGATCTGGTCCATAGCTGCGTTAAAGATCAGGTCGAATCCAACTCGTCCCAATTCTGCTGTGGCGATAGTAGGATCGCCAGAAACTCCATCTACATCCGAACCTCGGCCTGGAGAGACATTGTTGGTGCGCACATGTTCAGGCGCAATTGCGAGCAGCAGAGCGGTGTCTCTCAAACCGGCATGAGTTCCTATTTGATCGTAGGAAGCACCTTGTGAGATTAAGTACTCATCAAACACGCCTACTTTATACCAGTCACTAATATGGAAAACAGAAACGCCTTCGCTCACCCATTCAGCTGATAGCAGTTCCGCGACTTCTTCCTGCGGTCTTTGATTGGGTCCGCTATCACCAATAAACAAGATGTCGGAAAAACCGTGTTGCTTAAGACTTCGTGCCGTATGTTCTAACACTGAGCTGAATATTTCTATCGGGATAGAAATAGTTCCGGCATAGCGCATATGACCAGATGGCGGATCGATATTGCCTTCTGGCACATAGGTCATGGTTGGTGCTACTAAAGTATTGCCTAATGCGCGTGCGATACGTTCTGCTCCCGCATTAATTCGATATTTGTGTTTTCCTAATACCATATGGGGGCCATTCTGTTCAGTACCTGCAGTCGGGACAATCACCGTTGTTGTTCCGTTGTCAATTTCGGCGCGTAATTCGGTCCAGGTTAGCTCTTCCAGGAAAACGGTATCAGGAGTTTGTGCAACAGTTTGATTAGTTAGTGTGGCAGAGACAAGAATGCCAAAGCATATTTTTTTCAGCATGCTCACTTCCCTTCGAAGAAAATTAATTTTTGTTATTCAGTAGCGCCAGAGGCTTCTAATACAGATGCTACTGATTCGTATCGACGTTGTTTGGCAAAAGCAAGTGCAGTTTCACCTTCGGCGTTCTTAGTGTTAACTTCGGCGCCAGCAGCGAGAGCTACTAAGACTGAATCCAATATCAAGGATTCTCTATCCTGCAACTGACCCGCTCTGCGTTCTACTGTACCCCAACTAACTCTTAAGCGGGCGTGTCCCATGCCAACTGCAGCCATTAGCAAGTTAATCTCACCTTCATCACGTATGAAGTGCTCAAGCATGCGCTGAGCCGGATAGCTCATATGATTAATCACCATTGGATCAGCGCCAGCTTCTATGAGCGCTTCCATAATCTTGGGTTCGGAGAAACGAGCAGCCAACCAGAGCGGTGTCGCACCGATTAGCGCATCGTGAAAATTGTAGTCAGTGGATTGTCTTCGAACCGGTGTTGGTTTTTCCAGGATCGCTTCGAGGTTTGCGCCGTGCTTAATTAAAACATTAACTGCATCCGAATTACCTCTTTGAACTGCGGCATGTAGCGCAGTATGGCCGCTCTCGTGAGATTCAATGTCGGCGCCATTTTCGATTAGGTATTCCAGCGCTTCCGTATTACTACCATGAATTGCCATTATCATTGGGCTGGTACCAAAGGCTGATAATTGATTTACGTCCGCACCTGCGTCCACAAGCGCTTGCACCGAACGCAAATCTCCAGAACGCGCAGCAAAAATTAGTGGAGTATTTCCACCGAGCTCAGTCCAGTATTTGTAATCTGGGTGGCTATCCTGCTCTTTTTCCGATTTTACATAGTGTTCACGAATTTCAGAACGCGCGTTTAAGTCTGCACCGTGATCGATCAATGCAGCAACGACGTCGGAATGGCCACGACCAGATGCCCACATTAATGCAGTTTGTTCGCGGGTAACCGCTACGTTTGGGTCGCCGCCAGCTTCTAGCAGTGTTCTGACTACTGCGCCATTGCCAGTCTGGGCTGCAGCCATTATCGTTGTTTCACCGGAAAGCAATTGGATAGAGGGGTCCGCTCCCGCTTCAATTAACGCTTCCACCATTTCGATGCTGCCATTTTCTGCAGCTAACCAGAGCGGTGTTACGCCTAAATCAGTAGTGGCATTTACGTCAGCGCCGGAACTCAAAAGACTATCTGCTGCTTCTGAGCTGTTGTGATAACTGGCCCAATGTAAGGCAGTTGTGCCATCACCGTAAACGACATTAGGGTTGAGTCCGTCTGCTAATAAAGAAGAGAGTTCTTCCCATTTCTGTTCTTTCGCAAGACTAACGACAATTGGAAGGTTTTGCGCAGAGACCTGGCTCGCGAAAAAGAGCAGGGCTGCTATTATAATTTTTCGCGAGTTCAAAAACATTGAGAGCTTAAAGCGTTATAGGGCCGGTGCTGCCACCCATCTGATCGATAGATAGGCCAAATTTTTCCATCAGGCTTAAATGCAGATCCGCCATAGTGGGTTCGCTGTCGTAGAAGACATACTCACCACCCTTCAGCCAACCAGCGCCGCCTCCAACAAGGATTAGTGGTAAGTTCACCCCGGAGTGAACCGTACTATTGGATAAACCACCACCATATAAAATGGTCATATTATCTAATAAGGTTCCATCGCCTTCAGGAATTGCAGACAGTTTATCCAGGTAATTGGAGAAAAGAGATACATGATAAGTATTAATCTTGGACATGCGCTCTATCAATACTGGGTTGTTATTGTGATGAGAAAGCGGGTGGTGCGCATCAGGCACTCCGATCTGCGGATAAGGTCGCGGACTCTGTTCTTTGCTCATCATAAAAGTAATGACACGAGTTAAATCTGTTTGTAAGGCCAACACCTGAAGATCCTGCATGATTTCCATGTGATCTTCGAAAACAGGAGGAACGCCTGCAGGTTGTTCTAATTCCGGTAAATCCATGTCGATCTGCTCTTCAGCTTTTTGAATGCGTCGCTCAATATTGCGTACAGATTCTGTGTAGCTATTTACCAGATGACGATCTTCATAACCTAGTTCCTGTTCCAGGCTTGATAGTTTGTCCATAACGGCATCGAGGATGCTGGATTGTTGTCGCAGTCTTAATTCACGGGATTCTTTTGCGGTGGATCCGCTGTCGCCAAACATGCGCTCAAATAATGAACGAGGATTATATTCGGTCGGTAATGGTTCCGTTTTGCCGCGCCAGGAAAGAGTATGCGTATAAACACAGCTTAAATTCACCGTGCAGGCGCCAGCGAGTGCTGGAGCATCCATAGACAATTCTAGAGACGAAAGCTGAGTTTCTTTACCTAGTTCGTTTGCCAGCAGCTGGTCGATGGAAATATCTGCAAGAATTTCTACTTCGGTTCTGCCGCCACGGGTAATTCCTGTAAGGAATGAACCGCCGGCACCGGCATGGGCAATGTTCCAGTTTGCCTTTAAGCCACCGATTAAACGCATCTTATCTTTGTAGTTTGCGAGAGGGGCAAGTACTGGAGTTAGTTCGTAGTCGCGACCAGTTTTTTCTGGCGTCCAGTATTCCATCGCCATACCATTCGGAATATACACAGTCTGGAATCGATGAATTGGCGGAGAAGTATTAGCAAATGCTGGTGTCATTGCGTCCAGCATGGGTAAGGCGAGAGCAGCACCGGCACCCTGGAGTAAGGCGCGTCGGGATATCGCTTTCCCGGTATGAATGTTTACCGCTCTAGCAATCTGTTTTTGTTTCACCTTTTGAACCGTCATTCTCAATCCCTCTTGGGAATATCAGACTAAATACTACACGGAAACCGCCTCAAAATCAGGATATTAGACCTAATTTTGAGCATTCGCCGCAGCTATATTAACTCCTGGGTTATTTTCGTCTATCTGGGCCATTTGCACTGGCGCGATACTGGTCTTAAACGCTAGGCTATTCACAATGCCTAATATGATTGCTGACCAGCTGTAATCATCATCAGCTGCATCTCTTACGATCTGTCGCACAACAGGCTGATCGTAATATTCGACTCTTCTACCTAAAGCATAGGTCATCAGCTTTTCAGTTAAGGTGTGGGCAAACCGATCGGGTCTGTCCATCATCCAGCTGCGTAAGTCGACAAAGCCAGCGAATTCAACTCCACCAGGATAGTTGCCATTGGGATCCACCGGATTCCCAACCTCGTCAAAATCTCGCCATGCGCCAATCACATCAAAGTTTTCTAACGCGAACCCTAATGGATCGATAACCACATGGCAGGAAGCGCAGACAGGATCTTCACGGTGTTGTGCTAAACGATCGCGAATAGAAGCAGGAATTTCACCGGCTTCAGATTCAGGAAGAATAGGTACATTCGGCGGAGGAGGCGGTGGTGGAGTTCCTAATAAATTATCCAGCAACCATTTACCTCTTAATACCGGTGATGTTCTGCCAGGATACGAAGTTACGGTTAACAAAGCGCCATGGGCTAACAAACCACCTCGTTGTTGGGTATTCGGCAACGGCGCTTTACGGAAACGGCTGCCGTAAACATCTTCTACGCCGTAGTGCCGAGCTAATCTTTCATTAACAAATGTGTAATCGGCATTAAGTAACTCCGTGACCGGTGCGTCAGTCTTAATGGTTTCACCGACAAACATTTCAGTTTCTGTTTCGAAGGCTTCGATGAGACTTACGTCATATTGAGGAAACAATACTGTATTGATGTTTACTTCTTCTAGTCGGCGTAGGTTTAACCATTGGGCAGCAAAATCTTCGACTAAAGTGTTAACACCGCGCTCATCAGCGATCATGCGTCGAACTTGTTGTTCATAAACTACCGGATCACTGAGCCGCCCTGCTTCTGCTAGTTGGAGTAGTTCTTCATCGGGAGCAGTACTCCATAGGAAGAATGAAAGTCGCGAAGCTAGCTCGGTGTTACTTAGCTCAAAAGTTTCTCCCGCTGCGAGATTGGCAGGAGTCTGATAGGAGCGAATCAAAAAATCTGGATCGCTGAGAATAAATTCCAATGCGAATTGTATGCCGGCATCGAAACTTCCAGCTTGTTCGCGGCCTACGTTGAAAAACTCTTGAAGCAGTTTTGAATCATCTTCTGTAATATTTCTGCGGTAAGCCTGTCGCGCCATGCGCGTTAGAATTTCATCTGCACAGGCCGCTTCTTCAGATAAATGTTCTGGATAGCAGGAAAAAATAAGTTGGCGGCTAGGCGAGTCACCAAAGTTTGCTGCATTGGTATAAGGACCGCCTATCTCAATAGCATGGACTTTTTGATAGGCAAGATACGCTTCGGAGTTAGCCGGTAGTCTTCCACCTTGTCGTGGCTGAGGAATCTCTTCCTCTTCCACTTGCTGTCGTACATAGGAAGCGGTTACGGAATGTGGGCCAGCAGTTACTGGAACAGTGACTTCAAGTCCCTGAGTTCCCTTGTACTGCATGTATTGTTCCCAATCGATACTACCAGGCTCGCCGGTTCCACTAAAACTTAATGGAGTTGGTGTACCCGGCGCATCACCACCAATGGTAAATCTTTCAAGCAAAACACCATCTAAACGCACGTCGAGAATTTGCGCCCAACCCAACCCTTTAACGTAGTCCTGATAATTCGTTTCCAGATCAATCTTGATGGTGTACTCACCATCAATAGGAAAATGATGGCTCACCGAAACACCACCGCGAGAACCAAAAGGCATGTCTTCGTTTTGGCGCCAGTCCTGGCTCATGTAAAGCGGAATTTCGTAAGTTGCGATGCTGGGGTTTAACGGAGGTAAGCCAGTCGCTAATCGGGTTACTTGTCTTGCTACTGACATGTACCGTTCCATGTGTGCAGTAGTGAACGGTAAAGATTCGGCAATATTATCGAAACTGCCATCGGCAGTTGGATCCCCCGGCAGCAATTCCATGATATGTGCATCGAGCCCCAACAATTCATTTATGGAATTGTTGTACTCATAACGATTCATTCGATGCAGTGGGGTTACACGGCCAGGATTTGGGTTCGTCGCCCAGGAGTTATCTAATTCAGCCTCTAGCCATTCGGTTATCACGCCGTAAGTTTCGAAATCAGGGCGAGGCATTCCTGCCGGCGGCATCATATGAGCACGCAGTTTCTGTACTACTTTTTCCAGTGTCTCAGCATGGGTAGCAATCTGAGTAAAGTCCACACTTTGTAAAGAGAGGCCAGAAGTGGCCAGCGCGTCGTTGTGGCAAGCAAGGCAATATTGGTTTGCGACCTGCTGCATATCGTTGGCGCCAAATGGTTCCTGCGCAGAAGCTGGCTGACTAAGAAAAGGGTTAGAATCTGAGAGCCCAATTCCCGCTAGAGCCAGGGCTGAAATCGCCAGGCTGGATCCGATCCAATTCTTCTTGATTGGTTGCATATAGGCTCCGCTCATCGAGGCTCAAAATGTACGGTTTTTCAATAACTTATATATCGGCAGCGACAGCACATTTTGTGTTTACTTAACCGAAAAACAGTACCTTAGGAATGACTATTCTGCAATAAATAAAAAGAAACAAAGCGTAACGAGGTTCGTGTGGTTTAAGGCACCGGAGCCATCCACATTTTTGACTGCACAGTACTGCCTTGATAGGCACCTCCACCGATATAGATTATGCCGTCGATTATGCCCGCAGCAGGAGAGGAAAGTGGGTTGGGGAGCTCGCCAACTTTTTGCCATTGGCTGCCTGGTGCTAGCGTCAGAATATCCGGGTCTTGAGCTTTGCTTCCCCCCATTGGAGTGGTGTGACCACCTATCATCCAGATCTTGTTGCCATGGACGAAGGTCGCACCTTCCGCGTGAGAATGACCTTTGGGAAGTGGCGGCCCGTTGCTCCAGGAGTCGGTTTCTGGATCAAATATGTCGACCCGCGCCTGATCCAGTTGTTGGCTGTCGTGATTGAACTGTCCACCGATTGCGTAAATCTTTCCTTGAAACGTGACAGTTGAAAATTGATTGCGTGGTGTTGGCATTGGAGTAGATGCTTGCCACCCAACATTTCCGTTTTTCAAGTCTTCAAGATTTAACACCCAATGATCCGGCGAATCTGTATCTCGATCGGATATTAAGCCACCAAAATAATGCAGCTCTCTGCCAACGATCGCTAGTCCGCCACCTGCTCTAGGTTCAGGTAACAGAGGAGCGGCTGTGTAACGATCTAAATCCACATCGTAATTCCACACCTCTGCAATGGCATGACCTGGATAACCATCTTTAAATCCACCGGCAAACCATACCGTACGCCCATCCAAAACCATATTCATATGGGTGATTGCGCTGGGGAGTTCCTGAATAGAGGTCCAGCTACCACTAGTAGGATCAAAAACGTCTGACCGTTTGCTGGAAACAACACCGGATTTATAGCCGCCGAATAAAAACAGCTTATTATCTAAATTAACCACACCGGGTTCCCATTTGCCTTCCGGCATGTCGGGAAGCGCAGTCCATTCATCGGCTTCTTGGGCAGATAGGGTTGTGATTAGAGAAGAGATTACCAGGCAGCTGATAATCCAGGGCTGTTTCATTGTTATTCTCCGAATTCCCGGGCTGATCTTTTCAGAATAACACTAAATGTTGAGTCAAAATACATTGCTGGAGCATGATGGCTTACTTGATACAGTATGGTCAGAATAAAAATCAGGCAGATTAGTTCTGCTTCTGATCACAATTAGATCCATATAGAAATTGTTATGATATTTACAATCATAAGAATTTTATTAAGCGTTTCTGTTCTCATTTATTCAGCTTTTGGTTTCGCGCAAACTGGGAGCCTTCTTGGTATCGATCTTAAAGAATCCGATTTAGGGATTGAACAACAAGACTAAGGGCTAACTGCTAACCTGATCGGCTGCACTGCAATGTCCTTCCATACCCCTTCGGTCACATAAGGATCATTCGCTAACCATTCGTCCAGATCTGCACGACTTTCAAATTCAACGCAGAGTGTTGAGCCAATCATTTCCTCATTCTCATCGAGAATTGCGGCGCCAACTATAATATTGCCTGCTTCTTTTAATTCTTGCGCTCCAGCCAAATGCGAAGGCCTGGCTGCTGCTCTGCGGGCCTTGGCGTCTTCGTCTTTGCCGTCATAAGCCACTACTAAAAATTGCATAACACTTTTCCTTAGAATTTCTATTGGTTGTTACAAAATATTTTGATTGCGGTGATCGCCGAACTTTGGTCGTACTACATTTTTAAGTGGAATATTCATACCGCCAGTTTGTTCTAGCCAAGTATAAATATCTGCTGCAAACGCTTCTATTCGTTCCTGATGATCTGGAGAGTCAATTAGATTCTGCATTTCATTTGGATCATCTTCTAAATCATAAAACTCATTAGTATCCCAGATGCCGTGATAACGAATGTACTTGTATCGATCGGTGCGCACACCAAACATGGTTGGCGTTTGGGGAAAATCCATCTCCCAGTAATACTCATAGAAAATTCGATCTCGCCAGGGAACCTCTTCCCGCGCAAATAATGGGGTGAACGACATGCCCTGCATATGTCCTGGCGCTTGCAGTCCTGCAGCTTCTAAAATTGTCGGTGCAATATCTATGTTTTGCACTAAAGATTCTATGTTAGCGCCCCCTTTTAATTCAGTTGGCCAGCGAACTAATAGTGGAACCTTCGCTGACTCCTCATAGAAATGGCGCTTATCGATTAAGCCGTGTTCGCCAAATGAAAAGCCGTTGTCTCCCATGTAGATGACTAAAGTGTCATCTGCTAAGTCATTTGCATCGAGAAAATCTAAGACTGCCCCGACGCTGTCATCGATACCCATTAAAGTTTCAGTGTAGCGATGGAAGAAATCTTCGAAATTAATCCTACCGTGATACATATAGTCCACTCCATGCCAGGATTCTCTCTGGTTCTTCACCCAATCCGGGATGCGATTATCCCCATAATATTCGCGGCCTCGGGCCGGATCTCCATCGCTGCTGTTACTTGGCAGAGTAGTCTCTCCATATAAAGGCGTTTCAAAAGAGGGAGGATAGATAACTTCTTCTTCCTCATAGCTACCCAAGTGTCTTTGTGCTGGAGAGAATTGACTGTGCACCGCTTTGTGGGACAAATACATAAAGAAGGGTTCGTTATTATTGCGCTGTTCCAGCCAATCAATTGCGTGTTCTGTTAAAAGGTCGGTAATGTAAATGTCTTCACCATAAGCAATCCTTTCACCGTTTATATTTAGGGTGGGCGCGTAATAAACACCTTGCCCGCGAAAACTTTCCCAGTGATCGAATCCTGGCTGAGGCTCATCGCTGTGATTGCCCATGTGCCACTTTCCGAAATAGCCAGTTTGGTAACCAGCTTGCTGAAGATACTGGGGAAAGAAAGTGAGATTGCCGGGGTCCGGTGCTGCATTGTCCACAACGGTGTGTGTGTGAGAATACAAACCGGTTAGGATCGAAGCCCGAGAAGGTGAACAAAGCGATGTAGTCACATAGGCATTAGGAAAATAGGCGCCCTCATTGGCTAGACGATCTAGGTTAGGTGTTTGTAGCCAGGGCACTTTATCGGTAAAGCCCATGAAATCGAATCGATGATCATCGGTAAGGATGAAGATGACATTCTTTGGTTTAGAACCAGCGATTGTTTTGAGTTGTAGTGAATCTTCCTCAGTACTGCAAGCACTGAGTGAGAATACCCCAATCAAGGTAAGACATAGTAACTTTCTCATAGGCCATCTACTAATTTGTAAAGAATTTAGACAGTGAACTGCTGATAGATTTCTAGAAAAACTGGAATTAGCGACCCCATCAGCAGTGTTGCCATGCTTATGTTAAAGATTCTCACATAGGAAGGTTTCTGCAAAATAGTTTTCAGTGAGGCGCCAAACCACAACCACAGCATAGTGCAGGGGGCGCCGAAAATCATGAACAGCAATGCAATAGTCAAAACCTGGAATACATAGCTGTCCGAGATAACGGTGTATGTGACTGTTGCACCAACTGCCAGTACCCAAGCTTTAGGATTGACCCACTGGAATGCAGCCGCCTGCAGGAAGGTAAAGGGCTTGCCTTTAGTTTCATTGAATTTTGATATCGGAGTCGATGCAATGCGCCAGGCCAAATAGCTGAGATAGGCTGCTCCGGCAACCTTGAGGATTATATGCAGGACAGGAAGTTGTTCAAAGAGCCCGGCAATCCCGAGCCCAACCGCAACGATCATGGCAGGAAATCCTAAACAGATTCCAAAATAGTGCCGCATGCTGTGACGCATGCCGTAATTAAGACCAGAAGCCATGATCAAGGCGTTATTGGGGCCAGGTGTCACACAGGTGCTAATTACAAATACAATAATTGCAAGATATTCCATGATCAAGTGATAGCGCACCGCAAGGATTTGAAAGCAGCGGATTCTACTATGAATTTGCAGCCTGCGCGTAACTTAATTCTGGTAAGCACAATCATGAGTCTTTAGACTGCTCATATGTTAGTAATCGCACTTACACCGATATTCACAATTATCTTTATAGGTTTCTGCCTCTCTCGTATTCCTCTGTTCGGCCAATCTATTTGGGAGCAAATAGAAAAGCTTACCTACTATCTATTCTTTCCCGCTTTGTTAGTGCTGCGTCTGTCCGAATCCAGATTTGACTGGTCCGAGCTTGGAGATATAGCGCTTATTATTGGGTTGGCTTTGTTTTTTGTCTCGATGCTAATTGTAGCGTTACACAGATTCATTGCTTCAGACTTTGCTACCCTGAGTTCTGTTTATCAGGGAACCATACGCTTTAACACCTATATTGGTCTGGCTTTGTTGGAGGCTCTTTATGGTGATCGAGGAATTACAGTGGCTGTGCTGGTAATTGCGATATTCATACCTTTCGTGAATATATTGAGTGTTGCTTCGCATGGTCTTCAGGGCGGTAAAGGCGCGAAGCGAATTTTTGTAGTAACAGGCGCGGTTGTCACCAATCCCTTGGTCATCGCTTGTTTAATTGGCTTGGGCATATCCTATACAGGATTCGATATTCCCGATCTGGCGCAGGATTCAATAGACATACTTAGCCAACCGGCCTTGCCGTTAGGGTTGTTGTCGGTAGGCGCAGGAATTCGGTTTGGCGCGATTAGCGAGCAAAGCTGGCAATTATGTCTCGCGGTAGTTAACAAACAACTTGTTTTCCCTGGCATAGTCTTGGCAGTTTGTTTACTTTTCGAAATAGATGGGCTGTTAGGTATTTCAATAGTGTTGTTGTCTTGTTTGCCATCCCCTCCCAGCGCATATATTCTGGCCAGGCAGTTAGATGGGAATGTAAGTTTAATGGCGAATATTATTACGGTACAGACTCTAACAGCATTCTTGATGATTCCAGTATGGATAGAGCTGGTGGAAATATTTTTGTAAACATCTTTCGAACAAAAGAAGTCAATCCAATAGACGATAAAAAAGCTAATAAATAAAAATCAAGAATCACGTATTGAAAAAGGATTTCAGGTTTGAGCTCTAGTCATCAACCAGTAACCATTTATAAACCGAAGAAGATCTTACAAGGCGCAAATTTATACTCGCCTAACTCAATTCTCGTTGCTGAGTTGGATGCTAGCGTTAGTGACAAGTCTGTAGACAACCAGTTCTTTGAAAGGGCCCTGCAAACCCTTAATGCACATCGCTCGGCAGCGGCTAAAGCTAATATTAACGCGATGCCATCGTTGTCGGATTCGCTTACCACTAACACTTATGCAGAAGTTCTAAATTATCTCGCGTTAACCTTTCAGCACTGGTGCGGATTGCCGGTAACTTTTGCCAAAGTTCTAGAAAAAACCGAAAACGCTCAAGGAGAACATGTAGTTTTTGAGAGTCGGCTAGACCACCTGGCAACTGCTGCTGGACAAATTGCGGCAGAAGTTTGCTTGCATTGTATGAATCCTGAATTAGTTACTGCTGAACGCATCAAGAACATGATAGTGGAATTTGATCGCGTTTTTATTCATGGTAGAACTACTCAAATACCTTTTATCCGCGAGGCAGAAGAAACCGGAGTGCCCTGGCTACCACTTACGGCAGATGGCGCGTTATTGGCTTTCGGGCAGGGGTCCAAATTGAGAAAAATTCATCAAAATTTCACCAGCAATACGAAGTTAATAGCGTCCCGCATTGCAGCGGATAAGTACACCACTGCAAATATGTTGCGGGCCCAAGGTATTCCCGTTCCAAGACAGGTAGTGGCAACCTCCGTAGAAGCAGCAATCGAAGCTGCGCAAAGACTTGAATACCCCGTCGTCGTGAAACCGGCTCGTAATGATACCGGCACAGTAGTATTTGTCGATCTGCGTGACGAAGCGGAAGTTTCCAATGCATTTAATGAGGCGACGAAATACGGTCCCGTCGTGGTGGAAAAATTAATTCCTGGTGAGTACCACAGATTGATGGTGATAAATGGCAAGTTTCGTTCGGCACATAAACAATTGCCTGCTCATGTTATTGGTGATGGCAATCAATCTATTCGATCATTAATAAAACAAGCCAACAGAGCTCGATTAGCTAACGACTGGCAACCTATCCCAAATGACGATGAGGCCTTGGCTCAGTTAAAGAAACAAGGCCTAACCATGGAGTCAGTTCCTGCCACAGGAGATACAGCAAAGCTAAGAGCACAAGCTAATCTCTCAACCGGCGGATCAATGAAAGACGTAACCAACTTAATTCATCCCGCCAATGTAAATTTAGCCGAACGCACTGTAGCGACAATTGATATTGATGTCGCTTGCCTGGATTTTATAACTGAAGATATTAATAAGCCCTATTGGGAAGTCGGTGCTGCCTTTTGTGAAGTCAATGTCACGCCTAGACTAATATTACATGAAGAAAAAATTATTCTTGGAGAATGGTTTCCTGATGAAGATCAAGGTCGAATAGTTTCAGTCGTTGTTTTAGATTCATTGCCAGATAAGAAAAGAGGCACAAAAATCGCAGAGCAACTACTATCGAAATATTCCAAAGTATGTTTAGCAACTAAGCAGGGCTTGTTAATTGATGGAGAGCTTGCCTCCCCAGGAAATTTTGCCAGCTATCATGGACTGCAGGCTGCTCTATGCGAACCAGGAGTGAATGCTGTAATACTTGAAATAGAAGCGAGTGATTTAATAACAAATGGACTAGGAATTGATCGTTGTGATCTCGCAGTCTTCGCTGCGCAAGAAGAAAGTAATGACCAACAATTAGCTGAAGCTGCTCGTGGAATCCTTGCAACCATAAGTGAGTGTGTCATCGACAACAGCATCATTCGGGAAGGGCGGAATGCTTCCCTGGATGCTAAGCAACTTGCCAGAGAAATAAACGCGAATTTGAGTTAATACTGGTCAAGCGGCATACATAGTGGTTCCACCTACTACCGTGCGAACGATTTCGATATGTTTGATCTGATCTGGATCTACATTATGTGGATCGTCGGCTAGGATCACGAAGTCCGCCAGCTTACCGGCAGTAATACTTCCTTTAATATTCTCTTCGAATGAAGCATAGGCGCCATTCATGGTGCAGATGCGCAGGGCTTCATCTACAGAGATGCGCTGATTCGGACCCCAAATACGACCGTCAAAATCTTTCCGGGTAACCATACTTTGAATTGCCATCATTGGCTCATAGGGTCCTGGAGTGTAATCCGAAGCAGGTGCTACCGGAATGTTGTAATCCAGGAATGATCGATGAGCAAACATCCAGCGCATTCTCTCCTCCCCGTACTCTACCCACTTATTACCGTGGTAATGCACATAAGTATAAAAAGGTGCAGGCACTACACCTAAATCTCTAATGCGTCCCAATAACTCTGGATTTACCAATGAGCAGTGTTCGATGCGATGTCGTGTGTCTTCTCTAGGCCAAAGTCGCTGGGCTCGCTGAAAAGCATCTAACACCATCGCAATAGTGACATCACCATTAGCATGTACTGCGACTTGGAAATCATTTCGATGAGCTCTTTCAACCTCCTCATGGATTTCCTGTTCCGTCATGTAAAGCAGTCCATAGTCATCAGGCCTGCCTTCATAAGGCTCGCTCATGCGCATTGTGCGTTCTGAAGCAGAACCGTCTGCTGTGTGTTTGACCGCACCAATTCGAAAAACTTCATCACCCATTCCCGTGCGGACACCAGAATTGACCAGGTCATCGAATAACTGGCCCCGCGGGAATAAGTACATCCGAAAGCGCAAGCCGCCTTCCGCTCTGGCGTCCTGGTAGGCGATCATGTCGTTGCGACCAGCACTGGTTTGGTGAACAGAGGTTAAACCGGCCGCTGTCATTAATTCAGAAATTAACTTTACGCCATCTCGTCTTTGCTCTCGGGTTGAGTCAGAAGGTATTAGTCCACCGAATACGTTTCGAGCTGGTCCCTGTACTAAGCCTGTCAGGACTCCATTTGAGTCGCGGTAAAAGCGACCGCCCGGTGGATCCGGAGTTTCTGCTGTAACACCTGCCATGGCTAAAGCAGTAGTGTTATATACACTCGTATGTCCGCCTCTATGTCCAATGACAACCGGGTGGTTTGAAATAACTTCATCAATATCAAATCGATTAATGGGACGACCTTCGGCTAATTTTGTATCGTCGTATTTAAACGCCCTTACCCATTGACCTTCGGGAGTGGCATCAGCTCTCTCGCGCAAAGCGGAAGTAATTTCGGTAACAGATCTTAAATCTGCATTCACCTGCACCAATTCATTTACGCCGGCTCCAGAAGGGTGGGAGTGGGCATCTATAAATCCTGGAGTGATCGTCATGCCTTCCGCATCTATAATTTCTGTGCGTGATCCCGCCATGTTGAGAATGTCGCTGGTGGAGCCAACGGCAACAAAGCGATCACCTCTCACTGCAAAGGCTTCTGCATTGGGCTGATCATCATCAACTGTAAACACCCGAGCATTCGTCACTACATAATCAGGAGCAGCTTGTGCATTAGGTAGTTCTGCTTGAGCTAATGCCAATTGGTTAGGTAAACCTAAACCAGCTGCAGCCAGCGCGGTACTGGAACCTATAAATTTACGACGAGAAAATTTTGCCACGATCAGTCTCCTTCTTTTTATGTTCTTTTGCCTGCGGACCTAAAGGCGAACTGCAACTATAGCGCTACCCAGGCGCCAACTCAAAAAGGCTACGGCCATATGTATTCAGATTCTTGAAAGCGCTTTGTCGGCGAGACTTCCTTTCATGCCCGTTGCAATATCCAGACGGAAGTGTCTGTATAGCCCGAATCATGGCTTGTTCTGCCTGTGAGAGGTATTATCGGCTCTCGCCTCCAGCCAGAGATTAAGCATGTTTGAGAAATACTTCATGATCGCCATCTATTTCGGCGTTCTGATGTTTCTGGGCTATCTTGCCTCGCGCCGAATTCGCAGTATGGATGACTTCGTCATTGGGGGAAAATCTCTCAGCTTTTGGGTTGCAGCGTTTTCGGCACAAGCAACCGGTGAGTCTGCCTGGTTACTGCTTGGTCTGACGGGTATGGGAGCGATGGTGGGTTTTTCTGCTTACTGGGTTGTAGTAGGTGAATTACTCGGAGTCGCAGGCTGCTGGTTCTTAATGGCGAAGCGCTTCAAGCGACTGACGGACAAATACGATTCCATGACGGTAATCGATTACATGGTGAGTCGTTTCCAATCGAAGACGAATTTTCTTAGAGTAATTTCCGCATTTGCATTATCGGTATTTGTACTTATTTATATCTCTGCGCAAATCGATGCGACAGGGTCAGCTTTTGAAACTTTCCTTGAGTGGGAGTATTTAACCGGTGCAATTGTTGGATTCGTCTTCGTTGCGATTTACTGCACTGCTGGGGGGTTTCTAGCAGCGGCTTGGACAGACATGTTCCAAGGTGCAGTGATGTTGATTTGTTTAATGCTTCTACCAGCAGTTGCTTACTTAACAATTTCAAATTCTGGAGGTATTTACGAAGGGTTGGTCACCATCGATCCAGGTCTGGTGAACATATGGGGTCCTGGTGGATTCAATTTAATGAATCTATCTGTTGTTCTTGGTATGGCGCTCATCGGACTAGGCTTCTTGGGTTCACCACAGGTATTTGCACGTTTGATGGCGATTAGAAGTGAAGCCCAAATCGATCGTGGAAAATGGGTTGCTGTGATATTTACAATTCTTGTGGATTTTTCTGCAGTGAGTATTGGGGTATTAGGTCGCTATGTTTTTACAACTCAGGGTGTGGAACCGGATATGGTATTAGGTAATGGCGCACAAAATGTTTTATCGGAGTTGGTTGAATACACATTCCCACCTTGGATTGTAGGCCTTTATGTTGCTGCGGTGTTGTCAGCAATTATGTCGACAGTTTCTTCACTATTAGTGATGTCAGCCGGCGCCATTACCCATGATATCTATGAAAAAATTTACAACCCAGTCTTATCTGACAGCGATGCTGCAAGTATGTGTCGACGTATAACTATTCTGTTAGCCGTCATCGCTTTGGGTGTAGCAATTCTCATTTCGATTTTGTCACCAAGCAGAACAATCTTCTGGTTCGTAATTTTTGGTTGGGCTGGTATCGCAGCAACTTTCTGTCCAATGATTATTCTTTCTTTGTTTTGGTCGAAATTTACCGAGCGTGCAGCGATCGCTTCCATGGCAACTGGCTTCTTTATGACTATAATTAGTAAATTCGTGCTTCAGGAAATCGATTCTATTGGGGAATACTTTACGGCATTAGAGACTATGCCGCCTTCATTTTTGTCGGCTTTGATAGTTGGATATGTTGTAACTGTATTGTGGCCTGATAAAGAATTGGAAAACTCTTTTGAAGAAGATTTACTTAGTATCGATATGGCAGGTGAAGAACAGTCGCTATCAGGCCATTTTGCGGATACTTAATGACGAACAGGATAAGAAAAGGGGATTGAGTAAAAGTGGCAATTGATAAAGAACAGCTTAGTGCACACTGGATGCCATTCACTAGCAATCGACAGTTTAAACAAGATCCACGAATTTTAGTTGGTGCGGATGGTCTGTATTATACCGATGCAGATGGCAGACAAATTTTTGATGGTCTTTCAGGGTTGTGGACCTGCGGCGCTGGCCATAATCGTAAAGAGATCAATGATGCAATTACTAAGCAACTTTCGACTCTGGATTACTCGCCAGGGTTTCAATATGGCCATACTTTAAGTTTTGAATTAGCGACTAAAGTAGTAGAACTGACGCCAGCTGGATTAGACAAAGTCTTTTTTACAGACTCAGGTTCCGAAACTGTAGAAACTGCTTTGAAAATGGCACGAGGATACTGGCGCAATCTAGGGCAGCCTAGTAAGACTAAATTCATCGGTCGTCATCGAGGCTACCATGGTGTAAATTTTGGTGGCGTGAGTGTCGGTGGTATTGGGTTCAATAGAAAATTGTTCGGGCAATCCGTTGATTCCGATCATATTCCCCATACTGTCCTGGAAGAAAACAAATTCAGTCGAGGCATGCCGGAAATCGGTGCTCATTTGGCGGATGAGCTGGAAGAGTTAGTTATTCTCCATGATGCTTCGAATATTGCTGCAGTTATCGTCGAGCCAATGTCAGGAACTTCCGGGGTATTGCCTCCACCGAAAGGCTATTTAAATCGTCTACGTGAGATCTGTGACAAGCATAATATTCTTCTAATTTTCGATGAAGTCATCACTGGTTTTGGTCGCATGGGCTCACTAACCGGTGCAGAAGAATTCGGTGTTACTCCAGACATAATGACTCTAGCCAAACAGATTACCAACGGCATACAGCCATTAGGCGCCGTAGTGGTTGGTTCAAATATTTATGAAGCATATATGGAAAAAGGGGGTCCTGATTACATGGTAGAGTTTCCCCATGGCTACACTTACTCCGCACACCCAGTCGCCTGTGCCGCCGGTATAGCAGCTCTTGATTTATTGGTTAATGAAAATCTGGTGCAGGTAGTAAAAGAAATGTCGACTACCTTCGAAGATGCAGTTCACAGTCTTAAATCTGCTCCATTCGTCACTGATATCAGAAACTATGGTTTCGCGGCCGGCTTATCGCTGGAACACTATCCAGGCGAGCCGCTGCGTCGTCCTTTTGAAATTGGCTTAAAGTGTTTTGAAAAAGGATTCTATATTCGGTGGGGTGCAGATACTCTGCAAATGGCACCTCCATTTAGTGCGAGTAGAGAACAAATAGATGCATTTGTGAATGCAGTAGGGGAATCTCTCAATGAGCTCGCTTGAATTAGCAGACGTTGATCAGTTTGAACTACCTGTTCTTGGTCATTTTATCGATGGCCAGGAAATTTCTGGTGATGGAAGAACTATTGACGTATTCAATCCGGCCACCGGTAGGGTTAGCAAGCGAGTCGCGATGGCCGATGCGGAAACCTTTGAACGAGCATTGCTCGCCGCACAACGAGCCTATCCTGCCTGGCGCCACACACCACCACAAAAGCGCGCACAAATTATGTTTCGCTTTAAGCAATTGCTGGAAGAACATGCTGAGGAGATTTGTGCGCTGGTTACTGCAGAGCATGGAAAAGTTATAGATGATGCTCGCGGTGAACTTGGTCGAGGTATCGAAGTTGTGGAATATGCCTGTGGTATTTCTGAATTGTTAAAAGGTGAATTCTCCAAGAATGCTGGCCCTAATATCGACAGCTGGTCTGAGTTTCAACCGCTAGGGATAGTTGCGGGAATAACACCATTTAATTTTCCTGTCATGGTCCCCATGTGGATGTTTCCTTTAGCAATTGCCTGTGGCAACACCTTTATTCTAAAACCGTCAGAGCGAGATCCTTCACCTTCTATATACATAGCAAAGTTACTTTCTGAAGCTGGAATCCCTAATGGCGTCTTTAATGTTTTAAATGGCGATAAAGAAACTGTCGATATGCTGCTTAGCGATGAGCGCATTCAAGCGGTAAGTTTTGTAG